>NZFT01000055.1 GCA_002690755.1 Phycisphaerae bacterium | reverse complement strand
CGAGGGAGCCGGAGGTCTGGTCGCCCCAGGAGGGACCGGTACCCGCGGTGCCGTCGATCGAGTGGCAGTTCGAGCAGCGGAGATAGAGCTTGGGACCGGCGATGGAGTAGAGCTCCTCGTCCGGCACTTCATCGAGCCAGCGGGCCTGCGTCTCCTCCCACTCCTTGAANTCGGTCTCGTTGAGCACGAAGACCTTGCGGTTCATGTTGGAGTGATCCTTGCCGCAGTANTCGGTGCAGAAGAGATAGTGGCCGANCGTGGTGTTCGCGGACTGGTCCTCCGGAACGAATCCGGTNGGNTCGTCGGCCTGGAACCAGAGNTAGGANTACCGGCCCGGAACGACNTCCTTCTTCACGCGGAAGTCGGGGATGTACAGGCTGTGCAGCACGTCGTTCGACCGCATCACNANCTTGACNGGCTGACCGGCGGGAACGACGAGATCNTTGCTGGTCGCGCCGTTGGGATACTTGAAGTTCCAGTTCCACTGNGCCGCGGTCACGTTGATCTCGTAGGCGTCCTTNGGCGGCGTCGAGAGNTCGAGGAAGCCCTTGAANCCCATGAAGAAGATCGCGATCACNAGNAGCAGNGGAATCACGGTCCAACCCACCTCGAGCGGCGTGTTGTGNACNGGNGCCCCCGCGTCGTACTTCACNTCCGTNCCCNTCTGGCGGAACTTCACGGTGAGGTAGANGAGGACGAAGGTGATTCCGAAGAAGAANACGTACGANAGCCAGGTGATCGCCTGGAACGCGAAGTCGGTGGCGGGTGCGAGGGTGCTGGCCGCNGGCGGCATCCAGAAGTCNCCNCCNAGCTCGCGNACCTGCGNCGCGGGCTCCGCGGCGGCGGGNGNTGCGGCGGCNGGNGCCGCTTCCTGCACNGCNGGGNCCGCGGCGNNGGCCGCGTCCTGCATGNCGAGCATGGTGCTGGAGAGGATGTCCACGACGGTCGAAGTGAGNTCGATCATGACTTGCTCGAAGCGGTCCCGGGTCGTCGACGCTGGTCGNGGACGCGGGCGGNGGAGGCCGGTCGNAAGGACCGGCGGAACGAAACGGTGGAACGGGTCATCGACCCGNNCCCGGNGAGGNGATCNGATCGTGCGAACCNANGCCGGANCCGCNTCGCCGATCNCGAAGCCACAGGATCCCGACACCCACCACCATGAAGAACACCGTCGCNAGTCCACCCAGCTGCATCACGCGNAAGGCGAGCAGATGGTAGGACCCGGANTCGGGGTCNTAGACGTGACACCACAAAATGAATCGTTCGAGNGTCGANCCGATCCGGCCCTCGGCCCCCTCCATGAGGGCGAAGCGGAGCGTGGCNGGTTCGTATCGGACCCCGTAGAGATATCGNGAGATCCGNCCGTCCGGGGTGATNACGAANAGGGCCGCCGCNTGGGCGTATTCGCCGTCGTCCTGGAGGCGGTACTGGAATCCGACCGCGTCCGCGAGGGCCTTGGTGTTCTCGGCGGATCCGGTCAGGAAGTGGAATCCCCTGGAGGCGCCGGGCCGCGCGTATTCGAGGAGATAGCCCTCCTTCTTCACCCGGGCGAGCTCGTGACCCTCGTTGGGGTTGATGCTCAGTGCGACGAGATCGAAATCGGTGCCGGCGCTCAGGTCTTCGACGCCGGAAAGCCCGTCCATCGCCTCGTTGAGCACGAGGTTGCAGAGCATCGGACACTTGAAGTATCCGATCTGGAGGATGGTCGGACGTTCGCCGTCGATGATGTCACCGAGCTTGATCCGCTCGCCGTCCTCGTCGGTGAAGACGAGGTCGAGCGGAAGCGTGTCGTCGAGATGCTCCACGATGTCGACGCCCACCAGTTCCTCGGGCAGGTCCTCGGTGAAATCGCCGGATCCACCGTCCTGAGCCGCCACGGGATTCACTGAAAAGGCCGAGAAAGCCAGCAGGAAAAGCCCCATGCCGAGACGCGACGCCACCCCGACGGAATGTCCGGCGGCGGGTCGGTCGAATCGGGTTGGAAGGGCCGTGCTGATCATCGTCGGGCGACCGCTCCTTCTTCGTCAGTGTCGGCGGAGGCGCGACTGTCCGCGACCACCAGCTCCATGGCCCGGGTGACCGGGATCCGGATCCGGTCGACCTTGTTGCCTTCCGCGTCCTCGATCTCGTACCGCTGGTACTCGGTGAGCTGCTCCTGCTGCGAGAGCCGGAGCTTCTGGAGCTCCACGGTGGGTCGATCCACGATCTTGCGGTCGATCTCGCCATCGGCGAACCCGAAATACATGGCCACCGAGGCCAGCACCACCACCACCATCAGCACCAGGCTGACCAGGGACAGGAACCAGGTCACCCCGGGTTCGGGGTCGTCCATCTGGCCGCGGGGGTCGGGAAGGTCGAAATTCTCTGGTTGGTCGCTCATAACTGCCTTTCCGGACCTCGGTCCGGCTCCTTGCTCATTGGTTTTCGAACGCAAGGCCCTCGTGGAGTCGCGGATCCCGAATTGCGAGCAGGGTCGTGTTCCGCATGCGCCGGATGGTCAGCCAGAGGAAGGTCCCTCCGACGCCCGCGAGCATGGTGAAATTGAGGGGGTTGAAGAGGTGGGTCGGCTCGTCGGCGTTCGCCTCGACGACCTCCATGTAGGTCTTCGCGGTCATGGCGTCCTCGGGAATCACCGGCATGACCAGCCAGTAGAGGTCGAACCAGCCGAAGAAGAGCATCCAGATCGCGGCCCCCATCAGGTACCAGGACATCCGCTTGGTCCACTTCGAGATCAGGGCCACGAAGGGCACCACGAAGTGGCCAAAGAGGAGCACGAAGGACACCGTCCCCCATCCGCCGATCTGGCGGGCGAGGAACCAGCCGGTCTCCTCCGGGATGTTGGCGTACCAGATCAGCATGTACTGACTGAAGCCGATGTAGGCCCAGAAGATCATGCCGAAGGCGAAGAGCAGTTTGCCGAGGTCCTGATAATGCTCGCGATTCACCACGCCCTGCAGTCGACCGAACGACTGGACGCGGAGGATCGCGATGATCATCGTCGCGAATCCGCAGGTGCAGCATCCGCAGAAGAAGTAGACGCCGAACATCGTGCTGAACCACGCCGGACTCAGGGACATGATCCAGTCGAACGCCGCGAAGGTGATCGTGAGACCGAAGAGGATCGCGGTCGGCGCCGCCATCTTCTGCATCCGCTGGGTGATCCGAACGTCGCCGGTGGCGTCCTGCGACATGCTGGTGCGCAGGAACCAGGTGGATGCGATCCCCCAGAAGGTGACGTACACGATGGCGCGGATCCAGAAGAAGGTCGAGTTGAGGTAGGCGGTCTTCGCCTTCACGACCTTGTATTCGTCGGGGTGATGAGCCTTCATCGCCTCGAGATCGGCCCACGGGAAGAGGGCGCCGGGGCCCCATGCACCGTGGGAATGGTCGCCGCCTTCGACATGGCCGCCACCGGAGAGCCAGAGGGCCGCGAACGGGATCAGTCCGACCCACGCCCACTTGAGATTCGCGGCGATCACTTCGGCCGGACGGCGGACCGTCGTGCTCCAGCCCGCCCGGGTGAGGTGCTGGATGAAGACGAAGAACATCGCCCCGAGCGAGATCGACAGCACGAAGAGATAGTTCTGCGTGTAGCTCTTCATGAAGAAGCTCGGCGTGACGCCGAACATCCCCCCGAGCCCGATGACCGCGCTGGCCACGAGACCCAGCAGGCCGACGAGACCGGCACCCTGCTGGACCGTCATGCCCGCGTCGCCGAGGCGGATGTTCCCTTCGGACAGGTCCGGGGCGGCAGCGTGAATGCTGCTCATCGGTTCAACTCCGATCGCTGACCGGTCGGGACATCCTGCAGCGTCGCGTTCTGGCTGCGCTGCAGGGCCTTGACGTAGACCGCGATCGCCCAGCGGTCGGCGACCACGATCTGCGAGCCGTAGCCCGCCATCGAGTTCTTCCCGTTGGTGATCGTGTTGTAGATCTGCCCCATCGGCTGCTCGCTCCAACCCGGATCGTGAAGATTGCGGGCCTGCGTCCAGCTGGTGCCGTCCGGCGGCCCGTCGGCGTTGTTCATCAGTTCGAGGGCCCGCTGATTGACCGGGCCGTTGCCGGCGCCGTTCCAGCCGTGGCACGGCGCGCAGTAGATGTTGTATCGCTGCCGGCCGCGTTCGACCGTCTCGAGATTCATCATCACCTTGCCGGGGAGCGAGGTCGCCCATCCACCGTCGACCACCCCGTTCTGTAGATGGGTGTCGAGGAAGGTCTCACCACGCGCCACCGCGCCGATGACCTCGGGCCGCATCGCACGCTGGTCGGCGTAGATCGGATTCAGGGACTGTGGCTTGAACTTCGCCTGGATGTCCATGTCCTGGATGATGTGGATCGGACGGTTCGGCGACGGCGACGCACGAATCCGCGCCGCGACGACCGGCGGGATGAGCGCCAGCATCAGAAGGACCATCACGCTGTAGATGATGATTCGTGGCATCAGTCCTGAACCTCCTCGACCGCGACCGCGCCGATCGAATCGAGAAAGGCCTCGGTTCGCGAGCGGAAGAACTTGGGGTCACGCGCCTCGATCACGATGTAGAACCGGTCGTCGGTGACCCGGCGGAAACGGTCGTTCGCGAGCAGCGGATGGTGAAGTCTCGGAAGGCCGTTCATCCCGAACATCCCGAACACGCAGGTGAGCGCCGCGAAGAGGATGGTCAGCTCGAACATCACCGGGATGAAGGCCGGGATCGAGAGCAGCGGCTTGCCGGAGATGAGGTAGGGATAGCCCGTCACCCAGACCATCGCCCAGATGGACATGCCGGTGGAATTCGTGAAGGCCTGGAGGATGAAGGCGGCGATCAGGCCGGTGAGCCCGGCGAAGAAGACCATGACCGGAAGGATGGTCGGCTTGATGCCCATCGCGCCGTCGAGCCCGTGCACGGGGAACGGGGTGCAGCAGTCCCACCAGCGATAGCCGGCCTCTCTGACCTTCGCCGCCGCCTTGAGGACCTCGCCGGGCGTCTCGAACTCCGCGATGAGGCCGTGAAGTTTCGGCGTCTCGTCGGTCTTGGCCGGGTCGACGGTAGGGGTCGGTGTCTCGAAGGTGGTCACGACTGGTCTCCGTTCGCGGTCGCCGGGGTGCCGTGGTCGTGCCCGTGATCACCGTGATGCGGATCGGCGGCGGGCATGACCATCTTCACTTCCGCCATGGCGATCATGGGAAGGAAGCGGCAGAACAGCAGGAACATGGTGAAGAACAGGCCGAAGGCGCCGGCCATGGTTCCGATGTCGACCCAGGTCGGAGTGAAGAACTCCCACGAGCTGGGAAGGAAGTCGTTCGCGAGCGAACTGACGATGATNACGAAGCGTTCGAACCACATGCCNACGTTCACNACGAGGCTGAGGAAGAACATCAGCGGGATGCTGGTGCGGATCGCCTTGAACCAGAAGAGCTGCGGCGTGATCACGTTGCAACTCACCATGAGCAGATACGCCCACCAGTACTGGCCGAAGGCGCGGTTCACGAAGGCGAACTTCTCGTAGATCGCCCCCGAATACCACGCGATGAAGAACTCCATCGCGTAGGCGTACCCAACGATGCTTCCGGTCACCAGGATGACCTTGTTCATGTTGTCGAGGTGACGCAGCGTGATGAGGTTCTTCAACCCGAACAACTCGCGGGCGGGGACCGCGAGGGTCACCACCATCGCGAAGCCGGAGAAGACCGCACCCGCCACGAAGTACGGCGGAAAGATCGTGGTGTGCCAGCCCGGAAGCTGACTGACCGCGAAGTCGAAGGACACCACGGAGTGGACCGAAAGCACCAGCGGGGTGGAAAGCGCCGCGAGCAGGAGATAGGCCCGCTCGTAGCGATGCCAGTGCCGGTTGCTCCCCCGCCAGCCGAGCGCGAAGAGCCCGTAGCCGATCTGCTGAAGCCGTCCCTTGGCCCGGTCGCGAAGCGTCGCGAGGTCGGGGATCAGCCCGGTGTACCAGAAGAGCAGCGAGACGGTGAAGTAGGTGCTCACCGCGAAGACGTCCCACAGCAGCGGGCTGCGGAACTGCGGCCACATCTCCATCTGGTTCGGCAGTGGGAAGAGCCAGTAGACGACCCAGACCCGACCGACGTGGATGCCGGGGAAGATGCCGGCGCACATCACGGCGAAGATGGTCATCGCCTCCGCGAATCGGTTGATCCCGGTCCTCCAGTTCTGACGGAACAGGAACAGGATCGCCGAGATGAGCGTGCCGGCGTGGCCGATGCCGACCCAGAACACGAAGTTCGTGATGTCGTACGCCCAGGCGATGGGCGTGTTGAGTCCCCAGACCCCGACGCCCGTGAAGATCAGGTAGAGCACGCAGAAGCCGAGGACGCCGAGCAGTCCCAGCGCCCCGGCGAACCCGATGTACCAGGCGAGCGGCGCACCATTCGATTCGCTCACCTTGGCGACCGCATTCGTCACCTGCCCGAACGTGTCCATGTTCAACACGAGGGGGGCTCGGGTGCCCGGGACCTCCTCGGTGTTGTCGACGATGCGTCCGCCGACCTGGTCTGATCTGATCGAACTCATGATCGCACTTCCTCGGCGAGGGTGGTCGCGGCGGCGTGACCGGCGTCATCCGCATGGTGATGATCGTCGTGGCCGGAATCGTCCCCGTGATAGTGGTCGTCATGACCGGCATCCCGCGGGACCCCGGGGTTCGAGACCTTCGCGAGGTAGCGGACCCGGGTCTTGGTGTTGAGCTCCTCGAGAAGCTGGTAGGAGACCTGCTTCTTCTGGAGGCGGGAGACCTCGCTCTTCGCGTCGTTGAGATCGCCGAACACGATGCTTCCGGTGGAACAGGCCTGCTCGCAGGCGGTCTGGATGACCCCGTCCGGAATGCTCCAGTCGGGACTCTCCGCGGTGCCGCCCTCCTGGGCCCACTCGTTCTTGTACTTGATCTTCGCGGCGTTGATCCGCTGCACGCAGAACGAGCACTTCTCCATCACGCCGCGATTGCGGACGGTGACTTCGGGGTTCATCTGCATGCGGCGCCACTCGTCGGGACCGCCCGAGGTGTAGTAGTCGGGCTTCACCGCGAAGAGACCTTCCTGCTCGCGGATCGGCTCTCGTCGCCAGTAGTCGAACCAGTTGAACCGCCGCACCTTGTACGGACAGTTGTTGCTGCAGTAACGAGTGCCGATGCAGCGGTTGTAGACCATCACGTTGAGCCCGTCCTTGTCGTGGACGGTGGCCGCCACCGGACAGACCTGCTCGCACGGTGCGTTCTCGCACTGCATGCAGGTGACGGGCTGGACGAAGACCGCTTCCGGCGAGGACGGATCGTCACCCTTGAAGTACCGGTCGATGCGCAGCCAGTGCATCTCGCGACCGCGGGCGATCTGGTCCTTGCCCACGATGGGGATGTTGTTCTCCGCCTGACATGCGGTCACGCACGAGCCGCAACCGATGCAGGTGTTCAGATCGATCGACATGGCCCAGCGGAACTTCGCGCCGTCGAGGTTCGTCTCCTCCCACAGGCTCAGCCGGTGGGCGACGTGCACGCGATGCTTCGCGAAGTCGGGATGGCCACGGTAGTCGTCGAGATTCGTCTCGCGAATCAGGGTCGGAAGCCGCTCCTGGATGCCGGCGAGCGGGACCGCGGGGATCAGGGCGTCCATGGCCCCGTGGTCCTGGGTCTGGGCGAACGAGTAGGTGCCGCCGGTCGACGACATCGTCGCGCCGTCGGCGATCCAGGGGTTGGTGGTGGTTCGCACCCGGTACGCATCGAATCCGGCGCCATCCGCGATCGGACCCGCGTCGACGCCCTGGCCCCAGCCGAGGGAGATCGCGACGGTGTTCGCGGCCATGCCGGGGACGGGGAAGACGGCGGCTTCGATCTCGCGACCGCCGACCTTCACCGAGACCACGTCGCCGGTCTTCAGGCCACGGGCCTTGTAGAGCGACGGGCTGATCAGCAGGGCGTTGTCCCAGGTGATCTTGGTCACCGCGTCGGGGAGTTCCTGGAGCCAGCCGAGATTCGCGAAGCGACCGTCGTAGACGCGGGCGTCGGTGGTGAAAACCAGCTCGAGATCATCCGCGGCGATCTTCGACCGCGCGGCCGCGAGACTCGCGACACCACCCGCGACCCGGCCGGCGTCGAGGGCCGGAGTGTTCGTCGGCCACGACGTGGCGTCGATGATCCCGGCATCCAGAATCCGACGCCAGTGCGATTCGAAGGTGGTTCCGGAGGTCCGCGATCGCTCGGCCTCGGTGGCGCGGACGATGTCGTAGCCGTCCCTCGGCTCCGCACCCGCCAACTGCGCGAGCAGCTCGATCGAGCTCCAGCCCTTCTGGACGATGGGCATCATCGGCTGGATCGTGGGCTGCACGATCGAGATGGTGCCGTCGTAGGCCCGGACGTCGCCCCAGCTTTCGAGGAAGTGCGTTCGTGGAAGGTGCCAGGTCGAGGCTACGGAGGTCGCGTTCGCCCGCAGCGAAAGGTGGACGGTCTCCTTCGCTCGTCCCATCGCGTCGGCGAAGTCGAGATCCGCCGGTGCGTCGTAGACCGGGTTGCCGCCGATCATCACCAGCGTCTCCACGGCGCCGGCGCCGAGGGCGTCGGTCAGCGCGCGGATGCTCGCGGTACGGGACGGGGCGAAGTTGGCGGTGTAGGCCACCGTCTTCCCCACGTTCCCGAGTGCGTCGTTGATCGCCGCGGCCATCGCGTGAACCGCGGGCGGCTGGCCTCCACCGGCCATCACGATGCAACGTCCGGGATGGGCCTTGAGATCGCGGATCATCGCGTCAAGGATCTCGGCGTTCCGTCCTTCGAGAGTCGCGGTCGCCGCGAGCGCCTCCAGTCCGTCCATCGAGACGCCGAGGCCCCGGGCAATCGAGGCCGCCACCGCGGCGACGTCGCCGTTTCGAACCGCCATCCGATCGTCGGCGCTCATGCCGGTGATCGAGAGCACGCCTTCGACGGCGTAGACGCGGCTGAGTTTCTGGTCCTCGGAGTTCTTCGCGTCGAGCCGACGGTTCGAGGCCCAGTCGCGGGCCAGCCGGCTCGCGTTGGGATGCGTCGAAAGCGGATCGGCGTCGAGGCACACCACGATGTCGGCCTCTTCGAGATTCGGGTGGACGCGCTGCGGAGCGCCGAAGGCGATCTCGGTGCCCGCACGCTGCTGGTCACCGGTGATGGGTTCCCATTCGTGCCAGGTCGCCTTCGGAAAGGCGGCCATGAACTCGGCCCGCATGCGATCCATGCTGGGACTGCCCGAACATTCCGCGAGAACCGCGAGTCCGGCGCCGCCGGACTTCCGGAGCTCGATGCCGAAACGCTGGTCGGACCAGGTCGCGAACGCCGCCGCATCGGACGCCTCGTCGTCGCGGTGCACGGAACGACTGCGGTGCGGGTCGTACGCCTCGAGGAGTCCGCTCTGCGTGATCGAATCGCAGGCGCCGACCGACGTCGGGTGATCCGGATTTCCTTCGAGGTTGATCGGACGGCCGTCGATGCTCCTGACCAGCAGTCCCTTGGCCACCCCCCCACGCTCGCACGCGGAGGCGAAGTACACCGGGTTGCCCGGCACCCGGCCCGCGGGACGCGCGGAATAGGGCACGATGTACGACTCGGGGATTCGGCGACAGGCGGCCACGCCCAGACCGGCGAGCGCGAACGAGGCACCCATCACCTTCATGAACTGACGACGGTCCTCTCCGGCGAGCAGATCGGCGTCGGAGGGGAACTCGCGATGCATCCAGGCTCGAAAGTCCTCGGTGTCCTGGAGGTCGTCGAGACTGCGCCAGTACGCGCGTCGGGCCGGCACCACGGGGGCGTCGTCTCGCGTGCAGCCGGTGTCCTCGGGACGTTCCTCTCCTTGGTTCAGCGATGACATGTGGAGCAGTTTTCCGAGGGGTTGATGTGGTAGAGGTCCTTCAGCGCGACGCGTTCCTCGTAGGAGAGTTCGGTCCGCTGGTCGTAGGCGAGGTTGGTCACTTCGGACACCGGCCGCAGTCGGTCCACCGGATTGCGATGGCAATCCAGGCACCAGCCCATGGACAGGGGCTCGTGACGGACCACGACCTCCATCTGATCGATCCGGCCGTGACACTCGACGCACCCGACGCCCCGGTTCACGTGCGCCGCATGGTTGAAGTAGGCGTAGTCGGCGATGCGGTTCACCCAGACCCACTCGATCGCCTCGCCCGTCTCGTAACTGTTGATCACCTTCTCGAGTTTGCGACTCTCCGGCCGGACGCCGGCGTGGCAGTTCATGCAGGTCTGGGTCGGCGGCACCGCGGCGTGCGCCGCGGACTCGACCGTGTTGTGGCAGTAGCGGCAGTCCATGCCGAGCTCACCCGCATGCAGCGCGTGGCTGAATGGAACGGGCTGGGGCGGTTGGTAGCCGACTTCGAGCGTCTTCGGACTGAAGCCGTACGCCACGAACATCACCACATAGAGAGGGAGGAGCGCACCGACCACCACGAGGGTGGGAAGGAGGGCGTTGCTCCAACGAGGGAAAAGAAATCTGCTCATCGCGAATGGATCCGTGACATCGGCCTGGCCGGGTGCCGCCGGAGTGACGTGGCGGCGGCTAACTTCGTTCCTTTTTTCACGAAGTTGAATGTACTATTTTATCCCCACCGGGTGAATGGGGTCAATGACCGACTTGCTTCCATCGAAGAAACTGGAAGGCGATTCGGTTTTTATGTAATCCGGGATTGATGCCAGAATATCGGTCGATTGACCGTTGAATCGACAATGAAGATGCGTCGGTGGCCGTCCCTGGGATGGCGATACAACCGAAGGTCGGGACTTCAGGACTCACCGCGGCCGCGGAGAAGCCCGAACGATCCAGCCCCTCTTCGGCCGAATATGTCTGATAATACATTCAAAAAAATCGTTTAAAATCGCCTAAGCCAAGTTCCTTATGATCTCTGATCACTCGGGCGGAACGACGGGAGGCTCCGGCAGATAGGCCGTTTTCAAGGCGGCGATCGCCTCCTCGTCACCAATGACCGTCAAGCGATCATCGGATTCCAACTGAAGGCCTCCGGTGGGCACGAGGGTCCTGCTGCCCCGGCGGACCAGCGCGACCAGCGATCCCGACGGAAAATCGACTTCGCGAATTTTGAGGCCGGCGATCGCTTCGGCGGGTGACCCGGGCTCCAGAACCAGCGACAGGTACCGATCGTCCCGCAACAGGACCTCACGAAGGGCCTGGTGGCTGCGGGCCGAAGTCCAGGCCTCCTGAAATCCCTCCTGCTCCACGCAGCCGGCGAGCTGCGCGAGGATCCGGAGGTGCAACGCCGGATCACCGGCGGGACTCACGAGGAAGAAGATCGCCCGCACGTCCCGATAACTCGTGCTCGAAGGCATCGATTCGCCGACGCCGATCGAGATGCCTCGTCTCGACCGGACCACGACGAGGTACGGCCGCGAGATGTCCGGAAGTCGCAGATGCGGCAGTGCGACGCCCCGGGTGACCGGCGTGGCGCCGACCCGCGTGCCCTCGAGGAACTGCGACGCGATCCGGGCGGCATCGATGCCCACCAGCGGGGCGAGTCGATCGGCCGCCTTCGCCGTCATCTCCTCGAAGTCCGTTCCCTCCCCCGCCTCCATGATCTCGGAAGTCGCGACGACCTCGTCGAACGGATCGTCGGCACGAAGACCGCGTTCCTTCATGATCCCGCGGAGTTCGGTGTCCAGGCCGTCGAATCGACGCTGGCCGAGTCGCGCGAAGACGTGGTAGATCGCGCCGCCGCGGTCGATCCGCTTGCTCGCATAGGCGAAGAACCAGACCACGCCGAGGACCACCATGCCGACCGCGAAGAGCGTCGGCGCGGTGCCCATCTGCGTGATCAGCCAGCAGGGACCGAGGATTCCCGCGAGCGGGACCCACGGGTAGAGCGGCGTCCGGAAGCTCGGATCGTACGACTCGATGTTGCTCTCCCGCATCACGATCACCGCGAAGCAGATCAACGCGAAGAGCACGAGCTGGAACGCGCTCGCGAGCTTCGCGATCGAGAGCACGTCGATGAAGAGGATGCAGAAGATCACCGCACCGACCGTGAGCAGCAGCGAGACGATCGGAATTCCGTTCTTGTTGATGCTGCGGAAGATCCCGGGAATCAGGTGATCCCGGCTCATCGCGAGGGGATATCGCGAGGAACTCATGATGCCCGCGTTCGCGACCGACATGAACGCGAAGAGCGCCGCGATGGTCACCAGAACGAGCCCCGTGGTTCCCGCGAACGATCGAGCCGCGTCGCCGACCGGCGTGAGGCTCTTCGCGAGCTCCGCCGCCGGCGTCACGCCGACGATCACGATCAGGCCGACGAGGTAGACCGCCACCGCGGTGCCGAGCCCGAGGAAGATTCCCAGCGGGAGGTTGCGCTGCGGATTCTCGACCTCCTCCGCGACGCTCGCGACCTTGGTCACGCCGACGTAGCTGATGAAGACCAGTCCGGCGGTCGCGAACACGCTCGCCCCGCCCTTGTCGAAGAATCCCGAGAAACGCGCGGTGTCGATCGCGAACGTCCCCTGCACCATGAACCATGCGAGCAGGGTGAGCAGTCCGATCACCATCACGATCTGAAAGCGGGTGGTCGCCTTCGCGCCCATGAAGTTCACTCCGCCGAACAGCAGGGCGAGCGCCACCGCGATCCCCTCGATCGGCGCGTCCGCGAAGAACAGCGTGATATAGGCGCCCATGCCGACCAGCGCGAACGACGCTTTCAGGAGCAGGGCGAGCCAGGTGCCGAGACCACCGATCGTGCCCGCGATGGGCCCGAGGCTTCGATCGAGGAAGAAGTAGGTTCCCCCGGCCTTCGGCATCGCGGTCGCGAGCTCCACCTTGCAGAGCATCGGGGCGACCATCATGGCGGCCGCCACGAGGTAGGCGACGATGACCGCCGGCCCCGCCTGCTGGAAGGCGAGTCCCGGCAGGAGGAAGAACCCGGCGCTCAGCGTGGTGCCGGTCGCGACGGCGAAGACGCCGAAGAGATTCAACTCCTTCTTGAGGGTCGGAGCGGTCGGTGCGCTTTCTTCGGCGGCCATGGCGTGAAATCCTGGTGGTCCCGGTCGTCGAAGCGGCACGTGCCGCGTCCGGCAGATGGTACTCGCCCGCGACCCGACGTCACGAGGGCGGTAGACGTATCCTCACCACGTGTTCGACACCCACTGCCATCTGACCTTCGACTGCTTCGAGCATCGGATCGACGCGGTCCTCGCCGACGCCCGGGCCGCCGGCGTCCGCGGCTGCATCTCGATCTCGACCACGACCGCGGACCTCCCGAGGCTGACCGATCTCGCGGATCTTCATCCCACGGTCTGGTGCTCGTCGGGCGTCCATCCGCTCTACAGCGATCGCCCCATCGACTGGAACGCGATGGAGACCGCGGCCCGACACCCGAAATGCGTCGCGTGGGGCGAGCTCGGTCTCGATCATCACTATGCGGAACCGGCCCGCGACCTGCAGCGGTCGGTGCTCGAGGAACAGCTCGCCCGGATCGAGACCTGGACCACCGCCGGATTGGCGAAGCCCGTCGTGGTCCACTGCCGGAAGGCCTTCGAAGACCTGATCCCGATCCTCGACGCCTCGACGCTTCCCAACGACCGATTCGTCTTTCACTGCTTCACGGGAGACGAATCCGACGCTCGGACGGTGCTCGACTTCGGAGGATGGCTCTCGTTCACCGGAATCGTCACCTTCTCGAACGCCGCGGAGGTCGCCCGGGCGAGCGATCTGGTTCCGGACGATCGGATCATGGTCGAGACGGACGCCCCCTTCCTGACGCCGGAACCGCATCGGAACGTCCGGCCCAACGAGCCCCGCCACGTCGGATGCATCGCCGCCTTTCTGGCCGCGCGGCGGGATCGGGATCCGGATGCCTTCGACCGCCTTCTCGACGGGAACGCGGGCCGATTCTTCGGAATCGAGATCCCGGAGGGGTGAACCGGCCGCGGCCGGGCGTCGTTGGGACCGAGGTCCACTAGAATCAACGGTCCATGCCTCCGCGGAACGACATCAGCGCCGGTCTCATGAGCTTCGGCGACCATCTCGAGGAGCTTCGCAAGCGACTCTTCCTCGCGATCGTCGTGCCGCTTCCGCTATCGGTGGTGTTGTTCTTCTTCGCCCCGGTCATCCGTGGCATGCTCGTCCTCCCGGCCCTCGCCGCGATGGAGGCCAACGGCCTCCCGGCGCGACTGCAGGCGCTCGGCCCGGCCGAGGTCCTGACCACCGACCTCAAACTGAGTTTCATCGGCGCCGCGGTGCTCTCCGCCCCGTGGATCCTCTGGCAGGCGTGGAAGTTCGTCGAGCCCGGGCTCTACACGCAGGAAAAGCGATTCGTTCACTTCCTCATCCCCGGCAGCGCCATCCTCACCGCGTCCGGACTCGCCCTCCTGTACTGGGTGATGCTTCCGTTGATGCTGCAGGTGCTGATCTCGTTCGGGGTGCCCGGCCCCGCGGACGCCTTCGGAATCCCCGACTCCGGTGAACTGATCACGGAACGGGCGGATGCGGGCGTGCCCGTGTTCCCGGTGCTCGCCGAACCGCCGGCGGATCCCGCCCCGGGTCAGGCGTGGATCGAGCCGGTCACTCGTTCACTGGTGGTGGTCGTCCCCGTCGCCGGCGACGGCGAACGATACGAACTGCTCTCGATGCCGTTGAGTCGCGCCGGCACCATCGCCCAGGAGTTTCGACTCGGCGAATACATCGGCTTCGTCCTCACCCTCGCGCTCGCGGTCACCGTGGCGTTCCAGATGCCGCTGGTGATCCTGCTCCTCGGATGGGCGGGCATCGCCGACCGCAGCTTCCTGAAGAAGAACCGACGCTATGCCGTGCTGGTCTGCGCCGTCCTCGGCGCGATCCTGACGCCGGCGGATGTGATCAGCATGGTCCTGCTCTTCGTGCCCCTCTATCTGCTCTACGAGCTTGGAATCCTGCTGCTGTCGCTGGCCCCCGCGGATCGCGTCGCCGGTGGCAACGTCATCTCCGGCGCCCTCGGCGGGCTCTCCGCACGCGAGGACGACGATTACGGGACCTCCGACCCGACGCAGACCACCGAGCCGGAACAGACCGACCCGAACGTGACCGACTCCGACGGGGATACGGAATCCGGCCCGGTCGACGGCGACGCGGATACCGATGACGAAGATGGAGCCGGAAGGCCGGGATCGTGAGACTCCGGCGTGAAGGACCCCGACGCCGAGGCGTCGTGACGAACGAAAGTCGCAACTCCCGGTCCGCCGGGGTTCGGCAGCGCATCGCAACCCGCCGGAGAAGATGGATGGCCAGACTTCGAATCGCGAGCGACAATCATCCGGGGGTCGACGACATCGACGCGCGGATGATGGAGCGTGCGATCGAACTCGCCAGGGCGGCCGCCTCCGAAGGCGAGGTCCCGGTCGGCGCGGTGGTGTTTCGCGGCGAAGAGATCCTCGGCGAAGCGGCGAACAACCGGGAGACCTGTTGCGATCCGACCGGTCATGCGGAGATGGTCGCGTTACGGGCCGCGGGCGAACGCCTCGGCAGCTGGCGACTGGAAGGCTGCAGCATGGTGGTCACCCTCGAACCGTGCCCGATGTGCGCCGGCGCGCTGGTGAATGCGAGACTGAAGCGACTGGTCTTCGGTGCGTTCGACCCCAAGGCCGGCGCGTGCACCTCGCTCTTCGACATCCCCGGCGATCGAAGACTGAATCACCGGGTCGAGATGATCGGCGGCTTCGAGGAGGCCCGGTGCGCGGAACTGCTGCGCGCCTTCTTCCGCCGACGTCGCGCCGAGAAGCGACGCACCGGCTGAACCGTGAATCGAGGACCCGGGATGCGAAACGATCAAGGACCACGGACATGCTGATCTGCTTCGACATCGGCGGCGTGCTGCTTCGGATCTGTCGCGACTGGAACGAGGGATGCGCGGCGGCGGGGATCGATCCCCGGACGCACCAGCCGCGAGCCGGCCATGATGGCCGCGCCCGGACCCTGATCGCCCGGTACCAGCGTGGTGAAGTCGATTGCCCCGGCTTCCAGCGTGAACTGAGTGAACTGTTCGACGGGATCTGGACGCCCGAAGAGGTCGCCCGCATCGATCGGGCGTGGATTCTCGGGGCCTACGACGGGACGGTCGGACTGGTCGACGATCTGCGGGCGGCCGGACATCGGACCGCCTGCCTCTCGAACACCAGCCATTCCCACTGGGAGATGCTCCTCGAGGACCCCGCGGTGGCGGCGCTCGACGTGCGTCACGCCTCCCATCTCCTTCGACTGCACAAGCCCGACCGACGCATCTACGAGGCGTTCGAAGCCGACCTGGGGGTCGACGGATCGGAGATCGTGTTCTTCGACGACCTGCACCCGAACGTGGATGCGGCGCGGGAGCGCGGCTGGGACGCGATCCGCATCGATCATGAAATCGAAACCGTCCCGCAGATGCGGGCGGCGCTGCGGATCCGCGGATTGCTCGACGCGCCGTCCTCAGCGGACTGAGGTTCGGCGCCAGGCCGCACCGAGTCCGATCGCCACCAACGGCACCCACGCGAAGATCGCCGGCCACATCGTCCGCCACGGTGGAATCGCGTCACCCACGACCAGTTCGAAGACGACCGGCCGCGCGGGGCCTTCGCCGTCGGGGTCCAGCCGCATCGACCAGGCCCCGGGAATCCCGAGGTCGA
>NZFT01000054.1 GCA_002690755.1 Phycisphaerae bacterium | reverse complement strand
CGGCGACTTCACGCAGCTCACCCGGACGACCAGTCGGGAATCGAACCCCCGATTCCTCGCCGACGGCAGGATCGCCTTCGAACGCGACGGCCGGACGATCATCCGTGACCTTGATCACGGACACGAGTCCGAACCCGCTTCCATCCGCTTCGAGGCCCCGCCCGAGCCACCACCCGCGCCGACCGGGCTCGCCGCCGACCAGCGTCGCCTCTTCGACACGTTGCAGGATCGAGCCGAGGCCACCGAAGCGGCCTGGATCCGGTCGGAAGCGATTCGCGAAACCCGCGAACACGACGTGATCGGTCCGATCCGACTCGACCCCGGCCTTCGCGAGACGCGACGCCATCTCTCACCCGATGCGCGATGGATGCTGCTCGAGACCGCGCCCGCGGGGCGATCCACCCGCCGGAACGACGACATGCCGGTCTTCGTCACCGACGATGGATACGTCGACGTCCGGTCGATTCGCCCCAAGGTCGGAACGTCCGCCCGCACCCCGGAACGGCTGTTTCTGATCGACCTCACCGAAGCCCTGGTTCGGGAGATCGACCTCGACGACCTCCCCGACCGCCGGATCGATCGACTCGCGGCCATCCGCGCGGAGAACACGGCCTGGCGAGACGCGATCGACGCGGCGACCTCGAACCCCGAGCCGGACGCCTCCGAGCCGACCGCCGACACCCCGGCGCCCCCGCCGTCGTTGCGGTCCCGGATCGAACGGCTCGCCGAACCCGCCGCGACGACTTCGGATTCCGACCCCCCCGAGGCCGTGGACCCGCGACCCCTCGCGATCAACACGGTGATCTGGTCCGATGACGGAACGCTCGCCGCGATCCAGGCCCACAGCCTCGACAACAAGGATCGATGGATCATGGTGTTGTCGCCGGAGATCGCGATCGAAAGCGGTGAAACCACCGTCGTCGAACATCTCCACGACCCGGCGTGGATCGGCTGGCGGTTCAACGAGATGGGCTGGCTGCGCAACAGCGACACCCTCTGGTTCCTCAGCGAAGGGCTCGGCTGGTCGGACCTCATGGCGTGGCGACCGACCGATCCGCCGACGCAGAACGACGAAGCGGCCGACGTCCCGCCCGCGGACTCGGACGTCACGACCGAACCGAAACCACCCGCCGGCCCCACCGGGCGGGTCGAACCGCTGGTGGCCGGTCGGTTCGAAGTCCGCGGCGTACGACGCCACCCGGCCGACGGCACGCTCTGGTACCGGTCGAATCGAGAAGACCCGAGCCACTGGCGACTCGAACGGGTCGATCCGTCGACCGGTTGGGCCGAAACCATGGTCGATGACCCCGGCATGGTCGAGTCGTTCGCGATCAGTCCGAACGGCGATCGCTTCCTCTTCCTGCATTCGACGATCGAGACGCCCGCGGAGCTTCACGTCCGATCGACCGACGCGCCGGCGTCCGGCACCCCGCCCCTCACGCATTCCACCACCGATCGCTTCGATGCGGTGGAACGTCATCCTCCGGTCCTCGTCGATATCCCCGGTCGGCACGGCCGTCCCATCCGGGGTCGGCTCCATCTGCCGCCGGATTCGGCGAACGATGATTCCACGACGACCCGCCCCGCCGTCCTCTTCATTCACGGTGCCGGATATCTCCAGAACGCCCACGGCGGTTGGAGCCGCTACTTTCGGGAGGGCATGTTCCACGACCTCCTCGCCCGCGAGGGGTTCGTGGTCCTCGATCTCGACTACCGGGCGAGCGCCGGTTACGGCCGCGACTGGCGGACCGCGATCGCGCGGAACATGGGACCGCCCGAGCTCGACGATCTCGAGGACGGCATCGCGTGGCTCGAAGCCAACCATCGTGTCGATCCGGATCGGATCGGCGTGTACGGCGGTTCATACGGCGGATTTCTGACGCTGATGGGACTCTTCACCCGACCGGACAGCTTCGCCTGCGGAGCCGCCCTCCGCCCGGTGACCGACTGGTCCCACTACAACGACGGCTACACCGCCAACATCCTCAACACACCCGAAGCGGATCCGATGGCGTATCGCAGGAGTTCGCCGATCGAACACGCGGCCGGACTCGAAAAACCGCTCTTGATCTGCCACGGAATGGTGGATGACAACGTCCCGTTCCAGGACACCGTCCGGCTCGCGCAAAGATTGATCGAACTGGAGAAGGAGGACTGGGAGGTCGCCATCTATCCGGTCGAGCCGCATGGATTCCGCACGCCCTCGAGCTGGCTCGACGAATATCGACGGATCCGCGAATTGTTCCGGGAGCATCTGCTCGAACCGACGGATTGATCCACCCCGGATATCATGGCTCGGGTGATACCCCTCCCCCATCGAACTCACCGCCCGATCCTCCGACGCCTCTTCCCGGTCGCGGCGATTCCGGCCCTCACGGCCTCGATCGCCTGCACGGGTTGCGAGGAACAGCGCAACGAGTTCGCGGCACCGCCGCCACCGAAGGTCACGGCCATCCACCCGGAGATGCGGGAGTTCGCGCCCTACCGGGACATCGTCGCGACGGTGGAACCCCTCGAGACCGTGGAGGTCCGGGCGCGAATCTCCGGTTTCCTCCAGTCCCGGGACTTCGCCCCCGGTGACAAGGTCGAGACGGGCGAAACGCTCTTCCGGCTGGAGTCCGACGAATACGACGCGAACCTCGCCATCGCCGAGGCCGATCTTCGGAGCGCCGAAGCGAGCCTGCAACTGACCCGCCAGGTCCTCGCGAAGTACCAGGCCGCCTTCGACAAGGGGGCGGCGACGGAGATCGAGATCCTCGAGGCCGAAGCCAACGTGGAGGTCGCCGCCGCGAAAGTCGAGCAGGCGAAGGCCCAGGTGACGCGGAGCCGTCTGGACGTGGCCTACACGACCATCGAGTCACCGATCGATGGTCAGATCGGCGAAGACCTCGTCAGCGTCGGCAATCTGGTGGGCCGAGGCGAGCCGACCCTGCTCGCCAAGATCACCAGCATCGACCCGATGAACGTCTACTTCTCGCTGCCCGAGACGGCCTATCTCGAATACCGGGGTCGGATGAACGAAGCCGGACGGGACACCGATCGTCGCGGCGAGTACGAATTCGTGATCGTGCTTCCGGACGGCAGGCTCTACGGGCACCCCGGCGTCGTCGACTTCGCGGCGCCTGAAATCAATCGCGAGACCGGCACGGTTTCGATCCGAGGCGTGGTACCCAATCCCGATGAACTCCTCCGGCCCGGCCTCTTCGTCCGAGCCCGCCTCGCGGAACCGGCCCGAGAGAGACTCGCGATCCCCGAATCGGCGGTGCTCGTCGACATGGCCGGGGCCTACGTCTACGTGATCGACAAGGACGACGTGGTCGCCCGTCAGGGCGTCACCGTGGGCGCGGCCCTGAACGGACTGCAGGAGATCGAGGCGGGACTCGACGAGACCTCGCTGGTGATCGTCGACGGGATCCTGCGGGCGCGACCGGGCTCGACCGTCGCCCCCGCCACGATCTCGCTCGCGGACGCACTCGAACTGATCGATCCCGCCGCCGCCGCGATGCACGAATCGAGCGAACCCACCAACGGGGACGACTGAGCACATGTTGAGCAGCGTCTTCATCCGTCGACCGATCTTCGCCTCGGTCATCTCCATCGTCACCCTGATCATGGGTGCGATCGCCTACACCGCGCTGCCGCAGGCGCGATACCCGAACATCGCGCCCCCGACCATCCAGGTCTCCGCGGTGTTCCCCGGCGCCAGCGCGTCCACCATCGGCGAGACGGTGGCGACGCCGCTCGAACAGGAGATCAACGGGGTGGACGGGATGCTCTACATGAGCAGCGTCTCCGCCAGCGACGGCTCCTGCGTCATCACCGTCTCCTTCGAGGTGGGAACGGATCTCGACACCGCGAACGTGCTGGTGCAGAACAAGGTCGCCTCGGCGATCCCCAAACTTCCCTCGGAAGTCCAGCGACAGGGCGTCCTGACGAAGAAGCAGTCGACCGACATCATCCTCTACGCCTCGATCGTCGCCGATCAGGGCGGTGAGTACGACGCCCTGTTCCTCAACAACTACGCGGAAGCCCAGCTCCGCGACGAACTGACCAGGGTTTCCGGCGTCGGCGACATCAAGACCTTCGGCGTCGGCCGCTACAGCATGCGGGTCTGGTTGGACCCGGAGACGATCCGCTCGCTCGGGATGACCACCAACGAGGTGGTCGCGGCGATCCGGGCCCAGAACGCGGAGGTCGCCGCAGGCCGGATCGGGGCCGCCCCGGCGCCGGCGGGCCAGGTCTTCGACTACACCGTCACCACCACCGGCCGCCTCAACACCGCCGCCGAGTTCGAGGAGATCGTGCTTCGCACCGGCCGGGACGGGACCCTCGTCAAGCTTCGCGACGTGGCCCGCATCGAGCTCGGTTCCGAGAGCTACAACCTCGCGTCCTCCCTCAACGGCAGTCCCGCCGCGACCCTGGCGATCTACCAGCTCCCCGGGGCCAACGCGATCGACGTCGCCGACGGCTGCATGGCCGCCCTGGAACGGTTGTCGAAGTCCTTCCCGGAAGGGGTGGACTACAAGATCGTCTACGACGGCACCCTGATCATCCGGACCAGTCTCGCCGAACTCCAGACCACCCTGTTGATCACCATCGGACTGGTGATCCTGACGGTGTTCGTGTTCCTCCAGAACTTCCGCGCCACGCTGATTCCGGCGGTGACCATCCCGGTCTCGCTCATCGGCACCTTCGCGGTGATGCTGGCCCTCGGCTTCAGCCTCAACCTGCTCACGCTCTTCGGACTCGTGCTCGCGGTGGGCATCGTGGTCGATGATGCGATCGTGGTCGTCGAGAACGTGACCCGGATCCTCGACGAGGAGAAACTGCCACCCCGCGAAGCGGCGCTCAAGGCGATGAAGGAGGTCTCCGGCCCCGTGGTCGCGACCACCATCGTCCTGCTCGCGGTGTTCGTCCCCGCCGCCTTCATCGGCGGAATCACCGGCAGCCTGCTGAAGCAGTTCGCCCTCACCATCTCGATCGCGACCGTCTTCAGTTCGATCAACGCCCTGACCCTCAGCCCCGCCCTCGCCGGCGTGCTGCTCCGTCCGACCTCGGACCGGAAGAACATCGTCTTTCGCGGTTTCGATGCGGTCCTCGCCCGGGTCACCTCGGTGTACGCCGCGACCGTGAAGGGCCTGATCGCGATCTGGCCGTTGACGGTGATCGCGTTCCTCGCCCTCGTGGTGGGCGCCGGCTGGATGTTCACCACGCTTCCGACCGGCTTCGTCCCCCAGGAGGATGAAGGCTACTGCGTCATGAACATCCAGCTCCCGGACGCCGCCAGCGCCGAACGGACCCAACGGGTCGTCGACCGGGTCGCCGCCTCGGCCGAAGCGGTCGGGGGCGTCGCGGACGTGCTCGCGATCAGCGGCTATTCGCTGCTGTCCGGCGCCGCCTCCGCGAACGCCGCGACGATCGTGGTGGTGTTCGATCCGTGGAACGACCGGACCTCGGAAGCGCTCGGCCAGACGAGCATCGTCCGCCAGTTGAACGGCATCGGCGCCGACATCCAGGAAGGTGCCGTCGTTGCGTTCCCGGTTCCATCCCTGCCCGGACTCGGCGCGAGCGCCGGCCTGTCCCTCGAAGTCCAGGATCGGGGCGGTCTCGGTTTCGACCTGCTTCAGGGCGCCGTCGACCAGTACGTGTTCGCCGCCAACGCCCAGTCCGGCATCGGCCGGGCGTTCTCGACGTTCTCCGCGAACGTTCCGCAGGTGTTCGTCGACATCGATCGTGACAAGGTCCTCTCCCGTGGCGTGGCGCTCGAAGACGTCTTCCAGGCCCTCGGCGCGAACCTCGGTTCGTACTACGTCAACGACTTCTCCGCGTTCGGTCGCATCTATCAGGTCCGAACCTCCGCGGAACCGAGATTCCGATCACGGCCCGCGGACATCGAGGCGCTCGAGATCCGCAATCGCGATGGGGACATGCTGCCCCTGTCGGCGGTGGCGACGGTGAAGCAGACCTTCGGGCCGGAGAACGTCTTCCACTTCAACATCTACCCCTCCGCCCGGGTCACTGCCGGCCCCGCCCCCGGATTCTCCGGCGGTGAAGCCCTCGACCTGATGGAGCAGATCGGCGACACCGAACTTCCTCCGGGAACCGGTTTCGCGTGGCGGGACATGGCCTATCAGATGAAATCCTCTTCCGGCGCGATGTCCGCGATCTTCGGCCTCGCGGTCCTGCTGGTCTATCTCGTCCTCGCCGCCCAGTACGAAAGCTGGTCGCTGCCGGTCTCGGTGGTGCTTTCGGTCCCCACCGCCCTGCTCGGCGTGGTGGCGGCCCTGATGTTCGCGGGACTGCCCATCGACCTCTACGTGCAGGTGGGCATCGTCCTGTTGATCGGGCTCGCCGCCAAGAGTTCGATTCTGATCGTGGAGTTCGCGAAGAGCAAACGGGATGAAGGCGTGGCGCCTGCGGAAGCCGCGATCCTCGCCGCGAGGCTCCGCTTCCGCGCGGTGCTGATGACCGCCTTCAGCTTCATCCTCGGCGTCATCCCGCTGCTGGTCGCGGAGGGCGCGGGTTCGGCGAGTCGTCGAACCATGGGCACCACGGTCTTCGGCGGCATGCTGGCCGCGACGGTGATCAGCCTGCT
The DNA here is from genome assembly GCA_002690755.1 of Phycisphaerae bacterium. GTDB lineage: Bacteria > Planctomycetota > Phycisphaerae > Phycisphaerales > SM1A02 > UBA12014. The sequence goes on along the minus strand of NZFT01000054.1, from coordinate 22,855 downwards.
GATGGTGCCGGTCCTCTACACCGTGGTGCAACGCACCTCGGAATTCGGCGGCGGAAAGAAGAAGACGGCGGACGGCGACGCCACCCCCGGTCCGTCGGCGTCATGACCACGCCACCGATCACCATCGATCTCGCGTATCGCGGTGTTCCCGAAGCGGCGGCATCCTTTCTCTTCCGCACCGAAGACGGGCCCGTTCTGGTGGAGTCGGGTCCGAGCAGCACGCTCGCCACGCTGCAGGCGGCGCTCGTGGCGGCATCCGTCGATCCCACGTCGATCCGCGCGGTGATCCTCACCCACATCCACCTCGATCATGCCGGCGCGGCGGGCTGGTTCGCGGATCACGGCGCGGACATCCACGTCCACCCCTTCGGCGTCCGTCATCTCGCGGATCCGGCCAAGCTCAACGCCAGCGCCCGCCGAATCTACGGCGACGCGCTTGATCATCTCTTCGGCGAGATGCACGCCTGCCCCGCGAATCGGATCCATCCCTCGGAGGATGGTGAGGTCGTCCGGTACGGACGCCACGAGTTCACCGCGATCGAGACCCCGGGCCACGCCCGACACCACCATGCCTGGTCGGTGCCCCTCGACGGAGACCACACCTGTTTCACGGGTGACGTCGCTGGGATGCGGGTTCCAGGCACGAATCATCCGATTCTCCCCCTCGCGCCCCCCGAGTTCGATCCCGACGCGTGGAACGCCTCCCTCGACCGGATCGACGCCCTAGGCTTCGACTCGCTCCAGATCACGCATTTCGGGCGGGTCGGATATCCCCGCCCCCATCTGGAGCGGGTGCGAGCCCAACTCGCCTGGGAGACTGAATTCGCGGTGGGTCTGGTCGACGATGCCGAGCTCGATCCGCCGGCGAGAATCGATTCATATCGGGTCCGGCTCCACGAAAGAGCCGCGAATGCAGGCGTCGGACCGGGTGCTCGAGCGACCTATCTGGACGACCGAGGCATTTCGATGAACCTCGCTGGCATCGATCGGTATCTCAAAACATCGCGATCGGAGCCCGGGAGGGCCGATCATGGATCCACGGACGCTTCGCCGACGAAGTGATTCGGTTGAAACCCCGATCCCGACGCTCGCCGGGGCCGGACACCCCCTGCCTCCGAGCCGACCTGAACCGAAGGCTCGGCACCGATTCTCCCCGCACGGCCACTTGGAGTATGAATCCGATGCACCCGATCATCAGCATCACCCTCTTCACCACCGCGGCTGCCGCCGTGGTCGGCCTCGGGCTTGCCGCGGCCCCGACCCTCACCCCTCCGGGACGAGACGCCTCCACCATGACCATCTCCGAAACCGACCGTCGCATCTCCGCCTCCGGCCACGACGTGACACCGCTTTCCCGCGACGAGGTCGAGCGGCTCGCATCGAAGCTCACGCCCGAGCAATACCGGATCACCCAGAAAGCCGGCACCGAGCCCGCCTTCTGCGGCACGCTGCTCGACAACAAGAAAGAGGGCATGTACGTCTGTGTCGTCTGCGGTCTGCCGCTCTTCAAGAGCGAGCACAAGTTCACGTCAGGCACCGGTTGGCCGAGCTTCTTCACGCCCTTCGACGCCGACCACGTGACCGAGAAGACCGATGAGTCCTTTGGAATGGTTCGCGTCGAGATCGAGTGCGCCCGTTGTGGCTCACACCTCGGCCATGTCTTCCCCGACGGCCCTCCGCCGACCGGTCAACGGTACTGCCTCAACAGCGAAGCCCTGGCCTTCGTGGAGAAGGGTGAAGAGGTGCCGGTGGAAAGCCGGCCCCTCGCGCTCGAGACCGCTTACTTCGCCGGCGGCTGCTTCTGGGGCGTGGAATATGGCTTCCAGCAGATCCCCGGCGTCATCTCGGTCGAAAGCGGCTATCAGCAGGGTCGCATCGACAACCCCACCTACCGTCAGATCTGCACCGGGGACACCGGTCACGCGGAAAGCGTGAAGGTGGTCTTCGACCCCAAAAAGGTCTCCTACGAGAAATTGGTCCGCTTCTTCCTCTTCCTTCATGATCCGACCCAGCTCAATCGCCAGGGCCCGGACTTCGGCACGCAATATCGGTCCGGAATCTACACGGTGGGCCCCGAGCAGCTGGCGGTCGCGTCCAGCGTGAAGGCCGAAGTCGCCACCGCCGCCCGCTTCAGCGGACGGAAGATCGTCACCGAGATCGAACCGACGAAGACGTTCTGGCCCGCCGAGGACTATCACCAGGACTACATCATCAAGACCGGCCGCTCGTGCCATGTCGATCTGCCCGCCGCGTTCAAGGCCGCGGACATCCAGCCGCTCGGAAACCTCAGCAAGTCGAAGTGACACCGCACGCTTCGTGATCGAACATTTGAAATGAAACGTCCCACACCGCGTCCCTCCCTTTTCTCGAAAAGGGGGGGACGTTCTCGTTCAGACCGATCGGCCACGGCCATCGATCACCGGCATCCATCCCTCGTCCACCATCGACCCGGGACTCGCCCCGGCGGCCGACGGGCCCACGCCGCAAAAAAGACCACGGCCCGCCGGAAGCGGGCCGCGATCGAAGGCAGAGGGTTAAATTCGGTTCAGCCGCGACGGCGGCGGGCAGTGAACAATGCAAGGCCGGCCAGGGCGAAACCGCCCGGCCCGGGAATGTTGAGCCCCTGGACGAAGGCGTCACCGACATCGGCGCCGGTGAGGTCGGTGGTGGTGAGACCGAGATCCAGGAGGATCGTGGCGAAGTTCTGGGTGATCAGGAGATCACCCATCACGTCGAAGGTCGACTCGCCGGGGGCGGCATCGGTGATTCCGACGGCGAAGAGCGCGCCGAGGCCGGTGCCGTCGAAGAAGGTGTCGTTCACGGTGAAGGCTTCAAGGGCGGCGTCGTAACCGATGTCGAAATTACCGAGCGTGATCGAATCGTTGAAGGTGATCGTGCCACGGTGACCGATGACGCCGGAGAACGAACCGAAGAAGTCGTCGGTGTCGTACATGAACGTCGTCGGGTTGGAGGCGGCATCTGGGGACGTGATCGCGAAGGCGACCGAATCCGGGCCGAGGTTGCCGGGAACGATCGTGTCGTCGCTGACGCCGGTCAGCACGAGATCGGTGACACTGCCGATGAGCTCGAGGTCGAGCAGAACGCTGGTCTGGCCACCGACGACTTCCACGATCTCCGCGTTGGCGGAAGCAGCGAAACCGGAGGCTGCCACGGCCGCGCAGAGAGAGCCGAGTTGCATACGCATTTATTCATTTCCCTGTTACGAATCTCTTTTCCTGCGGAACCACCGAACAGACGGCGGCCCCCCCTTCAAGTTCGCCCGTCCGGGAGACCGGGGTTCGATGAACCCGCTGCGTCGTGTTCCCGTCGAGCGATCGAATGATCCTTCAGCGGCGTCGGCGACGGGCGCCGACCGCGGCGATCGCCGCGAGCATGAGCGGTCCGGGACCGGGCACCGCCTGGTTGAAGCCCTGCACGAACGCGTCCCCGACGTCTGCACCGGTGAGATCGGTGTCGGTGAGACCGAGATCCAGGAGGATCGTCGCGAAGTTCTGGGTGATCAGGAGATCACCCATCACCTCGAAGGTCTGTTCGAGCGGCGAGATGGAGAGCGGGAGGCCGATCTGGAACAACGCACCGAGGCCCGTGCCGTCGAAGAACGTGTCGAAGACGGCGAAGGCTCCGAGGCCTTCGTCGAAGGCGATGTCGAAGTTGCCGAGCGTGATCGAATCGTTGAACGTGAGCGTCCCCCGATGGGCGATCGTGCCGGAGAACGTCGCGATGAAGTCATCGGAGTCGTACTGGAAGTCGCTGCCGACGGACCCCGCATAGGGCGAGGTGATCGCGAAGGCGACTGAATCCGGTCCGAGATTGCCCGGCGTGATCACGCCGCCACTCAGCCCCGTCAGTTCCAGGTCGGTCACCGAGCCGATGAGCTCGAGGTCGAGGAGAACACTGGTCTGCCCGCCGACGACGCCCACGATTTCCGCGGATGCGACGCCACTAAGGCTTAACGCTGCGATCACAGCGCCTGAAGCGGTCTTGAACTGCATGTTGTAGAACCCTTTTCCTTGTTTTCCCAAACATCCAAGCCAGCTTCCCTACTGCTGACTGACTCAACTATGCACGGTTTTTCGCACCCTGCAACTCCCGGGTGCGTCTTTTTCCAATAAAAAACCCGATCTCGACCAATGGGGCGGCCGGCGGCATCCAATCAGGAGCGTCGTCGAAACGGCAGACATGTCCAGAACCCCTTCGGATTCCCGCCGCTGGATGACCCGGTGGTTGATTGCCGCAGGCATCTACAACCTCGTCTGGGGCATTCCGATCATCCTCGCCCCGGATCTTCCCTTCGAGTTGCTGGGGATGCCGCCGCTGGAGGATCCGGGAAGGGCGATCTGGCAGTGCCTGGGCATGGTGATCGGGGTGTACGGCATCGGCTATCTCGCCGCCGCAAGCGACCCGCTTCGCCATTGGCCCATCGTGTTGGTCGGCCTTCTGGGCAAGGTGTTCGGTCCGATCGGATTCGTCTGGACGGCCTCGCAGGGCGGAATCGATTGGATCTTCGGCCTGAACATCCTCACCAACGATCTGATCTGGTGGGCGCCGTTCGGGATGATTCTCCTTGCCGCCCGCCGGTCGGCGAGCGAACCAAGGCCGACACCGGCCTGATCGCTCACGGGGCCAGCCAGCGAGCCTCGACATGATCCGCCTCATCCCAGCGCCAGCGGGCTCGAAGATGCCCGTCGTGGTGCAACTCGAGACGCTCGAGCCGATCGACCCGGGTGCGAACGAGGGCGAAATTCTCCCGCCCCGCTTCGCTCGCCGTGGCATCCGGCCGGGAGGCATGAAGTCCGTCCGGCAGATTCGGATGCCACTCGTCGAGGGTTCCAGAGGGTGCGTGCGGCGCGAGGTAGCAACGCCGACTCGACAGGGTCGTTCTCGCCCAACCTGCATCCGCGACCTCATCCGCGGCGTGCACCGTCGTGGCGCCGGACACCCGCACCTGCGTCTTGCTCGATCGCTCGTAGAACACCCAGGCGAGCCGCCCCGACGCCTCGATCTCCCGGACCTTGGGACTTCGCCGATCGGTGTGGAAGGTGAGCGTCCGCGTTTCGGGATCCACCGACCGGAGCACCACGGTCCGCGCCTCGGGCCCCCCGTCGACGCCGATCGACGCGATGACGGGAAGGTGCCACTCGTGCCGGCCGTTCGTGACGGCTTCCGTGAGGCCCCGCCAGGCGTCGGCGAGTTGATCGGGCAGGGTGGGACGTTCTATCTGTGGTTCGGTCATGCCCGTATTCTTCCACCTCGGCGGACCCGTGTCCCCTCCCGCCTGCTGAAACTCGCCGGGGATTTGAACGAAACGACTGGAAGTCCCCGCGACCCGGCGAGTACGTCGAATCAATCCCGAATCGGAGCGAGCCCTTGAACGATCAGATCACCCCGTCTTCATCACCCGCCGGACAGCGGATCCTCGTGGTCGGCGCCGGTGGCGGCATCGGTCGATCGCTCGTGGAACGCCTGGTGGCCCGAGGGGCCTCCGTCATCGGCGCCGCCCGGGACGTCGATGCACTCGCGTCGGTCCCCGGACTCGAATCCCGACATCAGCTCGATGCCCGGGACCCCGACGCGACGGTCTCGCTGGTCGGAACCCTCCATCAGGACAAGCCGTTGCATGGAATCGTGAACCTCGCCGGATGCATCTCCCTGAAGCCCGCCCACATGGTCTCCGCGGACGAATGGAACGAGACGATCGCGACCAAGCTCACGACGGCCTTCTCCTGCGTCAAGGCGGCGGGAAGACACCTCAAGGGCGGCGGAAGCGTCGTGCTCGTCTCGACCGTCGCGGCCGGGACCGGTCTTTCGAATCACGAGGCCATCGCCGCGGCGGGTGCCGGGGTCGAAGGTCTCGCCCGGGCGGCCGCCGCGACCTACGCGGCCCGCGGCCTTCGATTCAACGTCGTCGCGCCGGGGCTCGTCGACACGCCGCTCGCCTCCAAGATCACCGGGAGCGAGCGGGCGCTCGAACACTCCCGGAAGATGCACCCCCTCGGCCGGATCGGCGTCGCGGAAGACGTGGCCCCCGCCATCGCGTGGCTCCTCTCTTCGGATGCCGACTGGGTCACCGGCCAGACCATCGGAATCGATGGAGGCCTCGGCGCGCTTCGCGTGCCGGCGTCATGAACCTCGACGAGATCATTCACCGCCTGCCCGCCCACCTTCGGGAACGGGTGCACCCCCTCGCCGATCACGGTCGTGGCGGTGAACTGGTCGTCTGCTGGATTCACCACGCCAATCGCATCGATGAGAATCCGCTGCTGGAGGTCGCCGCGGAAGCGGCCCGCGCCCTGCAACTCCCACTGGTGGTCCATGCCGGCTTCGGCGGGCACCATCCGCACGCGAACGACCGCCACGCCATCTTCATGCTCCAAGGGCTCCGAGAAACGCAGATGGCGCTCTCGTCGCGTGGGGTCCGAATGTCCGTGACGCCGCCGACGGGGCCGGGGAACCCTTCCGGACTCCGCCGGCTCGCGGCCCGCGCCCGCCTGCTGATCACCGAGGACCAGCCGGTCCGCCCCTGGCCTCGATGGACCGCCGCGATCTCCGGCGAGGTGCCGGGCGAGGTCGCCCTGGTGGACACCGCCTGCGTCGCACCGGCGCGTTCCATCGTCGGCACGCATGATCGGGCGTTCCGATTTCGTTCGGCGGCCGCGGCGGCCTGGAAGGAACGACTCGACCGCGACTGGCCGGAGGCTTCGTTGGACGCACCGGAAGCCGGAACCGAGGATCTTCCAGCGGACACGCTCGATCTCGCGTCGATCGATCTCGGCGACCTCGTCGGAGGCTGGGACATCGACCACACCATCGGACCCGTCCCGGATCTGCCCGGCGGGATGGCGGCCGCCGGTGCACGATGGAACGCGTTTCGCAGATCCGGCTTGAGCCGCTACCACCGCCGCAGGAACGATGCCATCGACGACGAAGGTGTGAGCGGACTCTCTCCGTACCTGCACCACGGCATGATCTCCCCGATGCGGATCGCCCGGGAAGCGCATCTCACCGGCGGCGAGGGTGGCGAGAAGTTCCTCGACGAACTCCTGGTCTGGCGGGAACTCGCACACCATTTCTGCCTCCATCACCCCGGCCACGATTCCCTCGGCGCACTGCCGACCTGGGCCGGAAAGACGCTTGAAAAGCACCGTCGCGACGAACGACCCGGCCGCCGATCCTGGGAGATCCTCGCACGGGGGCGTACCGGCGATCGCCTGTGGGATCTCGCTCAGGCATCGTTGATGCGCCGAGGTCGACTGCACAACAACGTCCGCATGACCTGGGGGAAGATGCTGCTCGAATGGACCGCAACCCCGGAGGAGTCGCTGGATCGACTGTTCGATCTCAACGATCGCCACGCCCTCGACGGCTCCGATGCGAACTCCATCGGCGGCCTACTCTGGTGCCTGGGCCTCTTCGACCGAGGCTTCGAGCCGGAGCGGCCGATCGCAGGCACGATTCGCGCCCGAAGCTCGACGGATCACGCGAAACGACTCGACCTCGACCGTTATCGATCGGTCGTCCACGGCGGAATCCGACGCGAATCCGTGCTGGTCATCGGCGCCGGCATCGCCGGATCACACGCGGCGCGGATCCTGCACGACCACGGCCACCCGGTCACCGTGCTCGACAAGAGCCGAGGCCCGGGGGGTCGCTCCAGCAGCCGTCGCGGCGACGGCACGCGACACGACCACGGATGCCAGGTCCTTCGGTTGCGAGGAAACGCCCTTCGACGACTTGCCGAAAGCTGGGAGGAGGACGGCGTGATCGCCCGCTGGAACCCGCGGATCCTTCAGGACGGATCGGTGCTTCCGCGTCCCCGGGCCCCATGGTTCGTCGGGACGCCGGGGATGAACGAACTGGTCCGTCACCTGCAGCGTGATCTCCCGGTCGAGTTCGGCCGGCGCATCACCCGGCTCGAGAAGACCGGCCCGGGCTGGCGGGCGTTCGACGACGCGGATTCAAAGGTCGGCGAAGCGGATCGCGTGATCATCGCGGCCCCCGCACCCCAGGCCGCCACCCTGCTTCGAACCGCGGGCATCGACGCCGACCCGCTCGACGCCGTTCGATTCGACGCGACCTGGACGCTCTTGCTCGACGGGATCGACCACGATCCGGGCTTCGACGTCGCGGTCGATCCGAACCCCGATCTTCGCTGGATCGCGCGAGAAGGCTCCCGTCCCGGCCGGAACGACACGGGGTGCTGGACCGTCAACGCCACTCCCGAATGGTCCCGGATCAACCTCGAAGCGGATTCCGAATTCGTCGAACGAAGCCTCCGGTCNGCCGCCGGTGAAGTCCTCGGGGTCGCGATCGATCACCCCGGCAGGGTCCACCGCTGGCGATACGGACTCGTCGAGGCACCGCTCGGCCGACCGCTCCACATCGACGCACCGACCGGCGCGATCGCCTGCGGAGACTGGTGCCTGGGCGGACGCGTCGAACACGCCTTCCAGAGCGGCGCCGCGGCCGCCGGGACGCTTCTGCGCGACCCGTCGTTCGCCGCCCCTGATCCGGGCGATGCGGTCGACGAAGGCCTGTTCGCGGGGGTTTCGGAATGAGTCGCACGCCCCTGCCGAGACGAACCTGCGAATGCTGCGGACGGACGTTCGCGTGGCGTCGCAAGTGGGCCCGCGACTGGGAACGGGTCCGTTATTGCTCGGATCGGTGCCGTCGCTCGGGAACCGGAGCGATCGACCGCCGGCTTGAAGCACGAATTCTCGAGCGGCTCGACGGCCGCGCCGCGCGAAGCACCGCCTGCCCCTCGGAGATCGCCCGGACGATCGACCCCGCAGCCTGGCGGGATCATCTCGAACCCGTCCGGCGGGCGGCCCGCCGACTGGTCGCCGCTGGCCGTCTCGAGATCCTCCAGAACGGCCGTGCCGTCGACCCCGACACGGCGCGGGGCCCGATTCGGCTCCGACTGGTTCGTGATCGGTGAATCCGGACGAGCCGCCGATGCGAAATCCGGAATAGGTCGCCGCCGGAGGGGTGACGACCTGCCAGATGACCGTGCGCCATCGAATGGAGAACGAAAGATGATCCACGACGCCCGAACCTGCGACGGGGTCAACGAGACCTCGGACGGCGACGTCTCGCACACGCCCGGCTTCGATCGACCACGAATCGAGGCGGCGGTCCGCGAAATCCTCCTCGCGATCGGCGAGGATCCGGATCGCGAAGGCCTCATGGACACCCCGCGTCGGGTCTCCGGCGCCTACGGCGAGATGTTCTCGGGGCTGGGCGAATCCCCGGAGGCGCACCTCGCCCGTCAGTTCCCGCAGGACGGCAGCGACCCCGTGATGGTCACCAACATCCCTTTCACGAGCATGTGCGAGCATCACCTGCTGCCATTCAACGGCGTGGCCCACATCGCCTACCAGCCGCAACATGGCCGCGTGGTCGGGCTCTCGAAGCTCGCTCGCACGGTTCAGATCCTCGCCCGCCGTCCCCAGCAACAGGAACGGCTCACCCAGCAGGTTCGCGAGGCCATCGAGAAGCACCTCGACCCCGCGGGCGTCCTGGTGATGCTCGAGGCCACGCATTCGTGCATGCAGATCCGCGGGGCGAAGGCCCACGGTGCGTGCATGAAGACCCGCTCCGTCGGTGGCCGCTGGGAACGCGATGCCGCGACACGCCGCGAGATTCAGGAGATGATGGTCGGCAAGTGATTCCGACCTCTTCTCCTGGATCGAACATGTCCTCGGAAACCCCCATCCTGATCATCGGCGCCGGTCTCGCCGGCCTCGCCGCCGGACGCGAGCTCGATCGCCGAGGACACCCGTTCCGCGTCCTCGAACGTTCGGACCGGGTCGGTGGTCGCCTTGGATCGATCAACGTCGACGGCTTCGTCTGCGACCTCGGTTTCCAGGTCTCGATGTCCAACTACCGCGTCCTCGAGTCACTCGTCGACCGGGTCTCCCTCCGTCGGGATCCCTTCATCCCCGGCGCCGTGGTCTGGACCGGAACGGATCGGATCCGCGTCGTCGATCCGCGACGGGCGCCGTTGGGCGCATTCCAGGCGGTCTTTCGAGGACTCGCGGGCTGGAGAGACCTCCGGGCCGCAGCGCGATGCCGACGGGCCGCGGTCCGCGCAGCCTCCGGGGCCGATCCGGCGGGCTCCGCCGACCGGTTCATCCGGGACGTCGGATTCAGCGAGCGATTCCGGGAAGCCTTCCTTCGCCCGTTCTTCGGTGGCGTCTTCCTCGACGAGTCGCTTTCAGTCTCCGCGGGACGCTTTCTCAGAACCCTCGACCGATTCTCGCGCGGCACCGCCGAACTCCCCCGCGGTGGCATGCAGGCGATCGCCGATGCGATGGCGACGCCGATCCTCGATCGGATCGACTTCGGGCGAAACATCGAGGCATTCGATGCGGGCGCCGTGGTCCTCGACGACGGAGCACGACTCGACGCGGCCGGCATCATCATCGCGACGGACCAGGACACCTCGAAGCGACTCCTCCACGGGCTCCGGGACCACGAAGCCGAGGACGACGATCGACCGCGGTGGGCCTCGACCGTCGCCATCCACTTCGAGACGCCCGCGGCGACGATTCTCGAGCCGATCATCTTCCTGAACGGCAGCGGATCAGGTGACGTGAATCTCGTCGCCAGTTCGACCGCGGTGACCGACGACGTCGCACCGGCCGGTCGCCACAGCCTCACCGTCAGTCTTCGACCCGGTGGCCCGACCGACCTCGCCCCCGCGGATCTCGAACGAATCGGACGAACCGCAGCCGCGATGATCGGCGTGGAAAGCACGAAGTGGCGACACCTCGCGACGACCACGATCCATCGGGCCCTCCCGATCGGACCTCCCCCCGCCACCCGGCCCGAAACGCCCGATCGAATCGAGATCGCCGGCGACTGGCTCGGTGAACCATCGATCGACGCCGCGGTGCAGAGCGGGATCGAGGCCGCGATCCGGTTGACCGAACCATCCACCCCCGGAGAGCCGAGATGAGCGCGAGTCGACGGACCATCGCATGGCTGCGCGGCGACCTCCGGGTCGATGACAATCCTGCGCTCGCCACGGCCCTTGAACGTGGGACGGACGGATGCACCGCGGTGTATCTCATCGACGACGCCTTCTGGTCCCGCCATCACTGGGGGCCGGCTCGACGCGGCATGAACCTCCGGGCGGTGGCCGCGATGCGAGCGGGACTCGCCGAGGCCGGCATCGACCTTCGCGTGCTGACCACCGCGTCGAACCCGGCGGAGGAAGTGATCGCCGAAGCCTGCCGTCTGCTCGGTGCGACCGAGGTTCACGTGAACCGGGAATTCGGCGTCGATGAACTTCGACGCGACGAACGGGTGGCGATCCGGCTCGCCGATGCGAACGTCGATCTTCGACGTCACCACGACCAGACCATCCTCCCGGTCGAGGAGATTCGATCCGGGGCCGGCACGCCCTACACCGTGTTCACGCCGTTCAAGCGAAAATGGATCGCCCTGCTCGGCGAGGCGGGCATCCCCGCCCCCCTCGATCCACCTCGCACGTCCGACCCGCCCCTGAAGACCAGCCCGCCTCTCGCCGACGAGATCGATCTCGATACCGCGCTCCGTGACGTCCCCGAGTCAGCGTTCGAGGCCGGTGAAGCCGAACCGCACCGACGGCTCGAGGCGTTCCTCGACGGCCCCGTGGAGCGGTATCACGACGACCGCGACCCACCCTCGCTCGACGGCACGAGCACGATATCTCCGTGGCTGGCCTGCGGCTCGATCTCGCCACGTCGAATCCTCATGGTCCTCACACGACGTTTCGGTCCCGACCCCGCGGCCTGGGCGAAGGGCCCCTCGACCTGGTTGAGCGAACTGATCTGGCGGGAGTTCTATCGCCACGTGATGGACGGCATTCCGAAACTCTCGATGGATCGACCGCTGCACGGCTGGACCGACCGCGTCCGCTGGCGTGACGACGAAGCCGGATTCACCGCATGGTGCGACGGACGAACCGGGATCGCGATCGTCGACGCGGGCATGCGGCAACTCGCCGCGACGGGCTGGATGCACAATCGCGTCCGCATGATCACCGCGACGTTTCTGGCGAAGCACCTCCTGATCGATTGGCGCCGAGGCGAGCGCTTCTTCATGCACCAACTCGTCGACGGCGACTTCCCCAGCAACAATGGCGGCTGGCAGTGGGCCGCCTCGACCGGAACCGACGCGGCGCCCTACTTCCGGATCTTCAATCCCGATCGCCAGGCCGAACGCTTCGATCCCGAGGCGACCTACATCCGGCGGTGGATTCCGGAGTACGACGGCCCCGGATCGATGAAGCCGATCGTCGATCTCAAGGCGGCGCGGGTCCGTGCGATCGAGACGTTCAAGACGGCGAAGAACGGCTGAACCGCCGCCGTGAAGCAAAGCCCCCTCCCCGCATGGCGGAGAGGGGGCGGCTGTGTTCCGGTCCGGGTCACTCGATCACGGCGACCAGCTGCCGACGAGGATTCCCAGATCAAGTCCGGAGACGATTCCGTCGAAGTTCAGGTCCGCGAGGCACGACTCACCCTCGGTGCAGACGCCCCAGTTGACGAACATGATGCCCAGGTCCTCGGAATCCACCCGACCATCGCCACTCAGGTCCGCGATGGAGTCGACGCGGTGAATGCGGCCCGTTCCGCCCTCGGGGTACTCCTCCGCGGTGACGACGCCCGACAGACCGACCTCGATGAAGTTCTGGAGCGCACGCTGGTAGTTGACACCGAGCAGGGTCCGGGGAAGTCCTTCGAGCGGATATTCATCACCACCATTGGCGATGAAGTCCGCGGTGACGAAATCGACGCCCGGCCCTGGAATGGTCACACCTTCGCTCACGATCACGGTGCCGTCTTCCAGCACGACCTCCATCAGTCGGAATCCCGCGGGTCTGGCGGCATTGAAGACCACCGTCGCACCGGAGATCTGACCGAAACGGCCGGTGCCGCCACCACCCGAACCACCGCCCGGGAACACCCGGCTGTAGCAGTTCTCGAGCATCTCGACGATGACCGATCGATCCACCGCCGGCAGCACCGTGATGATGTTCCCGAAGGGACAGATGTCGTAGGTGTCGAGCGCGGTCAGCTCGCCGACCGGAATGATCGAGTCGTTGCGGATACCGCCTCCGTTCGCGATTNCGAGTTGCGGGACGGGGGTTCCGAACTCCTTGGCGAGGACCGTCGCCTGCCAGCGGAACGAATCCGCGACGAGATCACCGACGTTGGTCTCACGACTTCGAATCTCGTCCCGGATCCCATTGAGGGGCGTCTCGGAGATGCCGATCACCTCGCTGGCGAGCTCGGCGACGAAGGTCGCGACCGGGTCGACGACCGTCTTCTGGATCATCGCGTCACCGACGACGCCATCGTAACCGACCGCCGGAGCGACCACCCGAACCGGACCACCGAGCGAGCCGATCAGCCGGCCATCGGCGTCGAACTCGGCCACGAGATAACCAAGGTACTCATAGGTGCCCGCGGTGCTGATGACCGGGACATCCAGGCCGGAGGCGTCGGCGACCAGCGTCGGGAACGGACCGGCGGCGGACTGACCCGGGATGAGGAGGGAGTCGTCGTTCGCCAGAAGATCGTCACCACCGCCGGCGATCGCGATGTCGAGTCCGTTGAGTTGCGCCACCAGCGCAATGTCCTCCTCCAGACCCTGAAGGTGACTCGTGAGCACGATGATCTCGACGCCCTCGTTCGTGAGCCGATCGATCTCGGCCTGGACCGCCGCGACCACGTCGGTGTCCACGGTCACGTTTCCGGGGCTCGAGATGAAGGAGAGGTTCGGCGTGGTCGCGCCGATGATGCCAACCTGACGACCCTCGACTTCGATGACTCGACTCGGTGCGATCCGGCCCGAATCCACCAGTGCCTGCAGCGCCGGTTCGCCGCTGAAATCCAGGTTGCAGCTGATGAACACGTCTTCATCGGTGAAGGCCGCGGCTTCGATGAACTCCGCGAGGGCTGCGGGACCGAAGTCGAAATCATGGTTTCCGATGCAGAAGGCCGAAGCACCCGTCGCCCCCAGCGTCCTGGCGTCGTAATCCACGCCCGGCGTGGCGGTCGAAGCATCACGCTCGGCGCCCGCGAGCCAGTTGTCGCCCGCGCTGATCACGACCGGATTCACGGCGGCCGCCTTCAGTTCATCGAGTTTCTCGATGAACCTCGCCGCATTTCCGTATTCGAGACCGTCGCCCGTGCCGAGCAACTGGCTTTCGGCATCATTGAAATTGATGAACGTGATGGTCGTGGTATCGCCGGCGATCGCCGACCCGGTGATCGTCGCCGCAAGCATGGTGGCGGCCGTGAACTTCGTCGCTCTCATTCGATCTTCTCCTGATTGGGGTGAATGAACCCGAGGAGAGTCGCGAATCGATGTTGCGGACGGGATGAGGTTTCGTTGCCTTCCCCCAAGAATGGGATTCCCAACGCGTGCAGAATTCGTTTGCAAAATCCGCTCGCCGTGTTCCGATCACGCTCAACCGTCGCCGGCGAGGTCGTCCGGCAAATCGAACACGAGCACCCGATCGACCGCAGTGACCACCAGCCGTCGCTCGGGCTCGTCGAAGCACGCGTTGGAGATCCAGCGTTCCTCCGGCACGAGGGTGCGGATCAGGGCCCCGTCCACGGACACCACGTGCACGCCCTTGCCAGTGAGCAGCACGGCGCCGTCGGAGGCCATCGCCATGCCGTCCGACCCCAGCGGGAAGAACATCCGACGCGGGCCGAGGGCGCCGTCCGGCCCGATGGGGAACTCGAAGGTCCGCCCCCCGTCGAGATCGGCGACGTAGAGACGACTTCCGTCCGGTCGGCCGACGATGCCGTTGGGACGCACGAAGTCCGTCGCCGCGATCTCACAGGTCCCGTCGGGATCGAGGCGGTGGACATCCGCTCGGAGCGGCTTTCGCCCGGACGCGAACCAGGGCCGCCGATAGAAGGGATCCGTGAACCAGATCCGTCCCGACGGCGACACCCAGAGGTCGTTCGGGCCGTTGAACGGTATCGCCCCGCCCTCGGCGAGCACTTCGACCGTGCCGTCATCGGACCACGCCACGAGCTGGTTGTTCGCCTCCGCACATCCGAGGAGCCGACCATCGCCGGCGACCGCCAGTCCGTTCGCTCGCCGCGCGCCCTCGAACATCACCGACACGCCACCGTCGGAATCGATGCGGACGACCCGATCGCGGGGCTGATCCGTCACGAGCAGATCCCCATCCGGGAGAAACACCGGCCCTTCCGAGAAATCGAAGCCTTCGACCAGGACCGCCGCCGGACCGACCCGGGCCCACGTCGGATCGGCCGCGAGCGGAATTCGTCGGGTCCGTCCGACTTCGGTTCCGGATGGAATCTCGTGAAATCGCATCCAGCCGTCGATGGTGCCGTCCGCGAGTCGCATGGATCCGTTGAAGCCGAGCACGCTGGCGCAGCTCGCGAGCGCATCCGCATCGGCACCGGGCGAGGCCCCCCCTCGGACCAGCACCGTCACCTCCCGCCGCGTGTCCACCGGACGTCCGGTGCGGGGATCGAGGAGATGACTCAGCCGGACGACCGCCCCATCCCGTTCCACTTCAAGAAACTGCTCCACGTCGCCACTCGTCGCGATCGCGCCGTTCTCCAGCAGCACAAGCTCGCCGTCATCACCCTCCACGGTCCGGATGCGGACCCGCCACCCCGCCTCACCGGGCGGTGGAAATCCCGCGACGAGATCACCTCCGACGTCGACCAGGGCCCGAACCAGGCCTCGAGCCCGAAGCACCGCGAGCCCGGCATCGGCCGCGATGCCCTTCCCGATCCCGCCGAAGTCGAGCCGNAGTCCGGCCGTCAGACATCGAACCGTGCCCGCCTCGGCGTCCAGATCCAGCTTCTCGAAGCCGACCACGTCCTTCGCGAAGTCGATGCTCGCCGCGGACGGCGGAACGCCGTCCCGCCGTGCCGTCCGCCAGAGCAGGCTGAGCGGACCGATCGTGGGATCGAACGCCCCGCCGCTCGAACGATGCCAATGGACGGATCGCATCAGGGCCGTCGCAAGGTCCGAGGACACCGGAACGGCTTCGTCGACTCGCTCGACGAGCCGCATCGACTCGCTCCGCGGCCGATAGTCGCTCAGCGCATTCTCGATCTCGGCCATCCGCGCGAACGCGGCACGAGTGGCCTCGTATCCCGTCGCCTCGTCCGGCGCGTAGACCTGGATGGTGGCGGGCGTGCCCATCACCACCCGGCGATCGACCACGCGCACCTCGGGCCCGACGGCCGATGCCTCCGGGACGCACCACGCCAGACCGATCACGGTGGCGAGCATCGCCGCGGCGCGAACGACCTCGATGCTCATGGTCGGAATCGATCGCACTCTCGATACGCCTCAATGAGCCGGTCCACACCGTCCTTGCCGCCGAGACTCAGACCGTGTTCCATGCCCACGATCCCCTTGAATCCTCGCCGGTGAAGGTGACGGAAGACGTTTCGGTAATCGATCTCGCCGGTCGTCGGCTCGCGACGCCCGGGGTTGTCACCGACCTGGAAGTAGGCGATCTCGCTCCACGCCTGATCCATGTAGGGAATGAGATTCCCTTCGGTGATCTGCTGGTGGTAGAGGTCGTCGAGGATCTTGCAGCTCGGACTGCCCACTGCTTCGCAGATCATGAACGCCTGCGGAATACCGGTCAGGAACAACCCCGAGTGATCACGGCGATTCAAGGGCTCGAGCACCATCACCAGATCATGCGGCTCGAGAATCGCCGCGCATCGCTTGAGATTCTCGATCACGTTGGCGGTCTGAAAATCCCAGGAATCGGACAGGCCGTACCGGCCCGGCACCACGGTCATCCAACGCGCCCCACACCGCTTGGCGATCTCGACCGCCTTCGTCATCTTCGCTTCCAACTTCCTCGTCACGGCCGGATCGCGCTTGACAAAGGTCTCCGCACCGAAATCCCCCTCGGCCACGAACACGCCCATCTCGATGTCCAGCCGACGCATCGCATCGCCAAGTCGCTTCTGATCGGCATCCGATCGGCCCGGCATGCCGTTGTCCTCCCACGCGCGGAATCCGTGATCGTGGGCGTACTCGAGCTGGTCGACGAGACCGTCCCCGCTGATCGCGTTGAACATGCCGAAGTGTGGCGCGTACTTCAGATTGAACTCCGCCGCGGGCGGCACCGCGACATCGCCGGCCGCGACCCCGGTCGTGAGTCCGGCCACCGTCGCCCCGCCCGCCGCCCCGAGAAAGGTCCGCCGTTCGATGCCACTCGGTCCGGGTGCTGCTGGTCCGGTTTCATTCATGTCGGTCGCTCCTTGATCCGGTTGGTGCTCATGCGTCGCCGGGACGGACGTCGTCGCTTCGGTTCATTCTGGTCTGGCCGGGAATCGGGACCGGCGGCGTCGGCATGTCGGTGAAGTCCGTGAGGTTGGGCATCAGATCCTGATCACTGTTCAACGCATCCTCGAAGGTGATCACCTTTCCGGTGTAGGCCGCTTCGCGCCCCATGATGGCGGTGAGCGTGCTCTCCGCGATCCGCTGCCCTTCGTTGAGGTAGTCGCCGGTACCCCGGATCGACGCCTGCAGGTCCATGTGTTCCTGGACGTAGGGACTTCGTTGCGGCCCCTTGAATCGCCAGGCGTTCGGTCCGGTCAGAACCGCACGGCCGCTGGTGAGGGTCGCCGTGCCGTCGGCACCGGTGATGACCTCCTCCACCCGACCGTCGGTCCCCGCCTGCTGCCGACACATGCTCATCGCGAAGCGGTCGTCCGGGTATCGATACTCCAGTCCGAAGTGATCGAAGATGTGACCGTACTCGTCCGAGGTCCGGGACTGACGCCCACCGACGCCGAAGACCTCGGTCGGCGGCGACTGGAACGCCCAGTTGATCGCGTCCAGATTGTGCACGTGCTGCTCGACGATGTGGTCCCCGGAGAGCCATGTGTAATACAGCCAGTTCCGGATCTGATTCTCGACCTCGCTCCGGTCCGGCTCGGGGGCGACGTTCCACAGGCTCCCCATGTTCCAGTAGCAGCGAGCCGCGAGCAGCCGTCCGAGATCGCCGCGATGGAGCCGTTCCATCGCTTCGAGATAGCACTGTTCGTGTCGCCGCTGCGTGCCCGCGACCACCGAGAGCTTCCGATCGTTCGCGGCCGCCGCCGCCTCCATCACGGTTCGAATGCCGGTCGCGTCGACCGCGACCGGCTTCTCCATGAAGACGTGCTTGCCGGCGTCCACCGCGGCGGCGAAGTGTTGCGGGCGAAAACCGGGCGGAGTCGCGAGGATCACCACGTCGCAGTCGGTGCCGATCACCTTCTTGAACGCGTCGAATCCGGTGAACTGCCTCGATTCGGGAACGTCCACCCGGGCATCGTCCCGGTTGCGGAGATTCCCAAGGCTGCTCTGGAGGCG
This sequence comes from Phycisphaerae bacterium, assembly GCA_002690755.1. GTDB lineage: Bacteria > Planctomycetota > Phycisphaerae > Phycisphaerales > SM1A02 > UBA12014. Next base: position 4,468 of record NZFT01000054.1, on the reverse strand, counting down.
ATCCGGGAAGAGGTCGCCCATCGCGTGGATCCGCACGTCCGGGCCCGCCTCCAGCGCATTGACCGCCGCGCCCGAGCCGCGTCCGCCACACCCGATGAGACCGACGTTGATCACGTCTTCACGCCCGAGTCTGGATCCGAGGATCGTCGGCGCGGCGGAGACGATGGTCGGGACGGTGGCCGCGAGCCCGACGGCGCGGACGAAGTCACGTCGAGCAAGATTACGGTCGTTCATCGCAGGAGCTCCGATCTGGGGTTTTCAGACGGTGGCTTCACCGTCGCTTTCCGGGGCCGCCTACTCGGCGGATGCCCGGATCCGGTCCATTCGCGTCGCGACATCGGTCAGCCAGGCTCGATCGCCGCCGCCGATCTCCGCGGTCATCCATCCATCGAATCCGATTTCCCGCAGGGCGGTCATCACCGCGGGCCAGTCGCAATCGCCCTCGAGCAGCAGGACGTCGAAGCCGGCCCATCGGCCCTCCTGGTCGAGCTTGGTGCGACTGTATTCCTTCACGTCGACCTTCATGACCCGTGGCCCGAGGACCCGGATCCACTGCTCCGGCCAGCCGTAGGCCACCAGGTTCCCGACGTCGAGGTACCACCCGACCCGGTCGCTCTCGAACGAGTCGACGTACGCCGCGGCCTCCCGCGGACTCAGCAGGAAGTTGTTCCAGACGTTCTCGAAGGCGATGTCGATGCCCGCCGCCTCGGCATCCGGAATCACCTTGAGCAGTTCAACGCGGCTGAGTCGCCAGGCCTCGTCGTACGGACGATCCTTCCCGACCACCGCCGGAACCACCAGCACCGAAGACGCCCCGTAGGCCTTCGCGTCCGCGATCGCCTCCCGGATCGCCGCGACGCATTTCGCCCGGACCTCGGGATTCGAGTCGTTGAGCGGACTCTTCCAGTGTTCGCTGCAGACCACGCCGTGCACCGGAAGACCCGAGGCCTTCGACGCCGCGACCACCTCTTCCACGCTCCACGCGTTGGGGCTCGGCAGTTCGACGCCGTCGTAACCGAGCGTTCGCAGCAGCCGGAACTTCTCCTCGAGCGTCCCGCCTTCCTTCACCATCTCGATCTTGACGGCCTTCTTCATCGCCGAGCTCCCCGAAGCCGCAGGGGACACGTCACCCGAAGCGGGCGAGACGAGCACGAGGCCGAGAAGGCCGAGAAGACCGGTGACGAGAATCGCGATCGGACGCATGTGGCTCCCATCCGTTCGAGGACGATGCGGGGCGATGGCCGTGAGAACTCGATCAACTGAACTTGTAGACGCCGGGTGCGGGGATCTCGAGCGGCGGCATCGGACCGAACTTCGGATCTTCCGGAACGATGGCCTTGGCCGAATTCATGATCTCGTCCCACGTGATCGTCCGGCCGCTGTATCCGGCTTCGCGACCGAGAATGCCCATCGCCACCGACTGGGTCATCCAGTCGCCGTCGTTCACCAGATCACCGTCACGAATCGCCTTGAAGAGTTCGTTGTGCTCGGTCTGGTACATGTTCGGCGTGCCGCCCTTGTAGCGAAACTCCTTCGATCCGTCGGCGAACTTCAAGTTCGACTGCCGCGGGGCCCAGCCGTTCACGAAACCGATTCCCTTGGTGCCGGCGATCCAGTCGGTGTTGTCGTTCGAACAGTTGGGAACCTGCCGGCACGTGAGGAATCCCCGGGCGCCGTTGTCCCACTCGTAGACCACCGCGAAGTGATCGAAGACGTCGCCCCGTTCGGCGCCTTCGCGGAGACCGCGGCCACCGAGGGCGGTCGCCTTGACCGGAGGACGATTGCCCATCGCCCAGTTCATCTTGTCGACGCTGTGCACCGCCTGCTCGACGATGATGTCGCCGGAGAGCCAGTTGAGGTGCTGCCAGTTGCGCAGCTGGAAGTCCATGTCGGTCATGTCGGGCGTTCTCGCCCGGGTTCCCAGCGGACCGGTGTGATAGGTCGAATGGACGGACTCGATCTCGCCGATCGCGCCGTCGTTGATCTCGCCGTACATCGCGCGCTCCGGCGCCGCGTATCGCCAGCAGAATCCGGACATCAGCTGGGTCCCCTGATCCTTCGCCTTCTTCGCGGTCTCCATCACCTTGCGAAGTCCCGGCATGTCCGTGGCCATCGGCTTCTCACAGAAGACGTGCTTCCCGGCACCGACCGCCTTCTCGAGATGGTCCGGACGGAATCCCGGAGGGGTCGCGAGGATCACCACGTCCACGCCGCTGTCCAGAACCTTGTCGATCGCGTCGAAGCCGACGAATCGACGTTCGTCCCCGACCATGACGCGGGTTCCGTGCTCGTTCTTGAGTCCGTTGAGACTGTTCCTCAGACGATCCTCGTAGACGTCACCCATCGCCCAGAGCAACACGCCGGGGTCCGCGTTGATCGCCTGGTTCGCCGCCCCGGTGCCTCGGCCGCCGCATCCGACGAGCCCCACCTTGATGCGGTCGTTCGCGGTGGCGGAGCCCCAGACGGGCATCGCGAGGCCGGTCGCACCGACCGCCGCGGCGGTCTTCACGAACGCGCGGCGATCGACGCCGTCGTCGGACTTGGCTTCGGACTTGGAATTCTTCATCGGTGGGCTCCTGACGGTTTACGAGAATCGAGGTTCGGGATCCGGGGAGAGGCGGGTGATCCGGCCGACTTTCAGGGGTCGCAGACCAACCGCACACCGACCCAGTCGTTGGATGCGAGCCACCACGGGCTCTTGGGAATCTGCGGATCGTCGGCGTTCCAGTCGGTGGTGAACGGGATCCGGTAGTCGAGACCGACGTCGGTGACGGGGTCGATGAACGAACCGCCCATGACCACCCAGGTTCCATCGTCGGCGATCGCGTATTCGCTCAGGTTGCCCCAGATGTCGTGGAGCCCGTTCGCGTCGACCGGCTTCGAACCGACCGCGTGCGTCGAATACTCGGCGTTCTCTTCGAACCAGCCGGAGGCGATCCGGGCGTCGGCGTCGTCGATGCCGCTGGATTCGAGCAGATGACGCATCTCGGCCTCGGTCGGCACGCGGATCCTCCGCCCGGTCTTGACGGACAGCCACTCCACGAAACGCTCGACCGCCGCGGGACTCGCGCTCAGCAACGCGTATCCGGCGTGGCCGTAGCCTCGATCCGCGAGCACGTAGGGCTTGCTCGGACGGGTCACCGCATCGGACGCCTCGGTGCTTTCGCCGGCATCGGTGTCGAGATTGAAGATGAACGCGTCATAGAGATCCCAGGTCGCTTCCGTGGTCGCGACGTAGAAAGGGTCGCCTGCATCGGACGCGATCGGCTGCATCGTGATCGTGACACTGGTTCCCGGCACCACGACTTCGATCGGCTCCATCGAGACGACCTCCGCCTTCTCCGAAGCCATGCCCGAAACCGGGTTCGAGGAATCCGCGCCCTCGCCTTGATCGTGGCGAGGTTCGTGATGGCGATGCACCTCCGTGACCTCGCCGTCCCCCACCGATCCGGTCTGGCATCCCGTCAGCATCGCGACCCCCGTGGCCGACATGCTCAACATGGCCAACCTGAACATGGCCGTGGACCGAACCAATCCGGGACGAGCACGGAGAAACGGAACCCGGGTCGATACCGCGATGGACGGACGTTCCTGACCCAACTCGACGCTTCCCTCGAGATCCATTCATTCACTCCGAGTCTTCGGCCGACCGAGCGGCATCTTCGTGTTACCGATGTGGACACCGAGTGGTTCGGAGATTCCGCATCGCGTCCGGCGATTTCGGAGTGCGTGTCCCGAACGGACCACGGCTCCGACCAGGTGCATGATCGCCGCGATCGGCCCCGAGGTCCAGTACCGACCCGCCGGAAGCGTTGGATTTGAATGACGTACAGACCGGGAGAGGGAGCACGATCGCTCCGCCTCAACCGGTCCAGTGACCCAGAAGGATGCCGAGATCGAATCCGTCGACGTTCCCGTCGAAGTTGAAGTCCGCGACGGAATCCACCGACCCCCACTCGACGAGGAATTGACCGAAATCCTCTCCGTTGACGAAGCCGTCGCCGTTCATGTCGCCGGGCACGCCGTCGTCGCACACCCACTCCAGCAACTCGAGTCGATCGACCGCGGCGACGACCGTGGCGGCCTCGCTTTCCCCATGCGCCCTGAAGCGAAGGCGGATATCGGTCGGCGAGGCGACCGGATCGAGCTCGATCGACCGGGAAGCCCATCCATCCGTGCCGGCGGTGACCACTTCCAGCAGCGCCCATGATTCGCCACCGTCATTCGAAGCCGCGATCTCGAAACGATCGTTCGCCGGAACGGTTCCTTCCAATCGGAGCCAGAGATCGAATCGAACGACCGGCATCACGAGGCCGAACGGATCAAGATCGGGGGTCACCAGGCTCGTGAACCCTCCGTCGACGTCCCCGAGCCCGTCACCGGTCATGAAACAGCTTCCGTCCCCACCTGAATCGGCCGGCGGCCCGAAGAGATCGTTCCGATCGAGCGTCCTTGCGTTCCAGGCGCC
>NZFT01000131.1 GCA_002690755.1 Phycisphaerae bacterium | reverse complement strand
TGCCCACGTTCTTGCCACGGTGTGGTACGCCGAGAAAGTCGCTAAGCTTCAACACCCTCTCGGTCTTGGTCTTGTCCGACTTGATGGTGACGGTGATCTTGTCGTCGTTGAGGCTCTTGAGCAGCGCGGCGTGGAAGATGGCACTCGGGATCGTCATCGAGACGTCCTTGTTCTGCCGGCCCGTCTGGAGATTCTTCTTGGAGAGATAGTAGCAGAGCTTCTCGGTCACGTCCTTGGGCATCGAGACCGTGAACAGCTCTTCCTTCCGTCCGAACANGAAACACGCCTGCTGGTAGTTCTCGGCATACCGAATGATGAGGCGGTCGTCGAGGAGAGCGCGGAAATCAATGATTTTGGTATCGGCGCTGCGCCAGCCCTCCTCACTGGCGAACGAGATCTGCTCGAGCATGAAGGTACGCCCGCCAGGATGAGCGAGGTGCGCGTAGATCCCCCCCGCCTTATAGTCGTNTCCGCGGTTGTACNGCGGCNTCTCCGGCTCGATCCACTNTTGCAGCTTCGGGATCCGATTGTCCACATACGTCGAGCTAGGTGGCGGCACCATCATCTCAATGGGGATNTTGTCGTCTTCCCCCTTTACCTTTTGGTTGCGCNCCATGATNTCGAGGGTNTCGCGGATCTTCTTGGCGTACGGCCTCAGCGAGTCCTCGTCCAGAGACAGCTTCTGCTCCAGCTGCAGCCGACACACCTTCGGGCTGACATCTGTCCCACCTTCCCACGAATCAAAGATCTCCTGGAGGATGGGCGTCACTGCCTCATTCCAGAAGCTTGGCTCCTTGATGCTCTCGAGGATCTGGTCTGCAGGCTCTGGCTGGCACTGCAGAGCCAGGTCACCGCCTTGCGTGAGAAGCGGTGGTGGTGGAGTNGGCGAAGCTGGCTCCTCGGTTGGCACAGGCAGCAGGCCAGTCGCAGGGGTAGGTGCCTCGACCGCAGGCGAGCCTGGCCGACTAACTGCCGGGGAGGGTGGCGGCGAGACGCTTGGAGACTCGGACCCCTTTGGAGACATGGACCCCTCCTTGCCGAAGAGAAATTCCGCGGAAACGCGCTCATCATCTCCATCGGACGACGCGGGCGAAGGAGAGCGAGGCATAAGGGNTGCCTTTGCAGCCGTGAAGAGGAGCTCGTTCGGGAGCATCTTCACAAGGAACTCCTCCTCGTCCTTGATGGTGTTGTAGGCTGTATCGAGCAGCGACAGGTTATCGTCCGAGTCGATGATCTTTGTAGGGAGTTTTGGCATCTCCTGCGGATCGGGGATAAGGCTCTCCGTGCTGCCAAAGAATGGCCCGAACTCTAGGAAGTGCAGCCGGAAGAAGTTGATTGCCGGCGACCCCTGCAGGATCTTCACTGCTAGCTCCCGGTCGTCCAGACAGCCACAGAGGGCATTGGTCGAGAGGGCCTGGGCAAGTAGCTGGCCAAAATAATGGGCGATGTTGCCCATGAGCTCGAACTGCGGCTCAGATAGAGCGCTCTTGATCCGAGGGAAGAAGACCATGGGCGGGTGGTTAGAGTAGCCTTGCACGCAGTTGCAGAGGCCATAGCTCTTGAACTGGGAGCAGACTTCCACCAGCCGAAACTCAACGAGTGGGTTCTCGGCAGCGTACCTTGGTCCGAGGCGGGAATAGCTCTCGAGGATGTCGAGCAGCGGACCCTTGAAGNAGAAGGTGACTCCAGTGTTCCAACTGCACTTGTTGAAAGGAATGGGGTCGGTTGGTGAGGCGTCCGGCAGTGAGCCGAACAGGCGCTGCACTGCTCCAAGCGCTTGCTCAACCGGCTCTCCACTGATGGTAGAAGTGAAGGTGGCGAGAGACTCACTGATGGTGTCTCCTGCAAGCAACGAGTACACAGTTGCATCGAGACCGGCATTCTTGCAGAGCTGTACCTCTTGGCCGAGTAGCCGCACCCCGTCACTGAAGGAGATGCATGGCGGCTGCCCGGCAGCACTGGATTTGAAGGTGCCGACTGCAGAGACCCTCTCAGGAGGGCCCTGGCCCGATGGCTTGGGCACGGCCAACGGCTTTGGAGGCTCTTTGTTGAGGCGGAGCATGCTTTGCGAGGTGTCCTCTGGAACTGCTCCGCGAGCAAGCGGAACTCCCTTGCAAGGTGTAACGGTTGTCGGTTTCTCGATAGTAGTAACCGCTTCGATGGACTTGCACACGCTATAAGGTGTGTCCGGAGAGCGCTCCGGAATGCGCTCCGGAATGTTTTCCGAGAGACCTNCCGAGGGAAGGTCTTGTGTGCGCTGCTTCTTGGCAAGCAGCATTTGGCGGAGGTCAGCGCTTGAGCGCGACCCTNCCGCCGCTACCAATCTGCGAGAGGTAGTGTTATCGGACACGGCTCNGGGCTCTGATGCTGTGAGCCCCGGACCCTCCTTGCGAAGCACACACGCCGGTGTGGAAGGGGGAAGTCCGGAATCGCCGAGAGCAGCGCGTGGGAGCATGGCCTCGCGCTGGGAAAACTCTTTTGTCCTACTCACTCTTAGCCTTGAAGTACAACGACCTGGGTGTGAGCCAAGTCCGTGGCTAAGNCGAGTTGGGGCAGCGAGCGGCCTGTCAGGTCGACTCGCCCATGCCCAGCCCGCTTGTGGCTGCCCCGACACATGGCCTCTGGTGGACCTTGCTGGGCAAGGTCCACTTCGGCTAAATTCACGCCCCAAACGCTACTATTTGCTCAGGCCAAGTCCAGGCACACTAGAGGACTGCCTGAGCTCACAGGGGCATGTACTACTTACTATATTCACACCTACTATGCTGTTTTCACACCGATCATAATACGCGATCGCGCAGATCACCCCCTCAACGCCTGCACGGAAGATGGCTGACGTGGTGGGGTTGCACAACGACAGCTAGCCCCTTGGTAGGGCTTGTCATGAGCGGTCGCGTTGCTGACTTGGCCACTTTTAGGCGATCATGAAGCTGGCCAACGGGTGGAAAATGCTTGCTGCCAGTGGCTTCGTCATGAGGTCAGCCAGCTGGCCCTGTGTCCGAATATGGTACAGGTACACTCGCTTTGCCTCCTTGACTTGCTCGCGGAGGAAAGCAATTTTCGTTGCGACGTGCTTCATCCGTTTGGACGAGGTATTGCCGTCCGAAAGAAGGACCGCCGCTTTATTGTCGCAGTAGACTGGCATGGGCAGCCCGAGTTCTTTGACCGAGTGTTTGTCGAGGAAGTCGGGAAGCTTCTCCAACATGAAGGTCTCGGTGTCCGAGAGTGCGATCCCCGTTTGTACCGCCTTGGTTGCGATGTCCCATTCTCCCTCGGCGGTTGAGATCGGCGTGGACCGGAGCCGTCCTGAGTGCCAGCTAACGAGGTCCTCGTTCTGGTAGATGCAGAAACCAGCTTGCGGCTTCTCCCCGCCATGCGAGGCGTCGGGGAAGATCTTGGGCGTGAATGGGTTAACGTCCACCTCGCGCAGCTCGGTGTATTCGAGGATGTGGTTGTTTAGTTCACCCGTTGCGTCGCGGCGGTAGGTTAGGACCTTCGAGCTGGTCTTGGCAAGGTACTCGACTACCCCAATTGCACATTTGAAGTGACGCTCTCCTCCAGCCGAGACGAACTTGGAAAGGAGAGAATGGGCGAGGGCGATGTCGGGGCGCGAGATGGTTGCGAGCCATCCGAGCTTACCCACCAGTGCGGCATATTGAGGATGAATCATTTCGCCTTCTTCGAGGGGCGTGAGATTGCTGATATCCTCGGTACATGGCACGACACGACGCGATGGAGCGGGCTTCTTCGTGAGGAATTCCTGCACGACCTGAGCGGTGTACATGCGTTGGTGTAGCTGAACCGTTCCGGCCTCGAGGTCTTGCTTGATGGTAGACCCGAAAATCCACGTGAGAGGCCCATTGTCGCGAAGCGCGTAGCGCTCACTGATGCGTTTGACGAAGGTGTCGCGGAATGCTTGCGATGAGCAAGCCATCACGATGTCGTCGACGTACACGGCGAAGAGGATCGTCTGGCCGGACTCGGCGTAGCGCCAGAGGCACGGGTCCACGACGCTCCGTTCGGCTCCCAAAGAAGAGAGGAACTGGGACAACTCTTCTTCCCATGCAGCACCCCCTTGCTTCAGGCCGTACATCGCCTTCCAGAGTCTAAAGGCCTTTTCGGGTCGCCCACGAGTCTTCTTGTGGTCTCCGGTGTACTTGAAGGTCCACGAGGGTCCATCCTCGAGGAATTCCCAGCCCGATGGGAAGCGAAGGTAGAGCTTTACTCCCGGCTCGATAATACCGTAGAGGTACGCAGTCTTGATGTCAAGGCTGCTAAGCTCAAGGTTCAGGGCGGCGGCGACGGACAAGAGCTGACGTAGCGTCTCGTACCGGACCGTGTTCGAGAATGTGTTGTAGTAGTGTTCGCCATAGATCTGCATGAACCCTCGGGCGCAGAGGCGTGTTTTGAATCGCGCTGGAGTGAGGTCCTCCTTGCGCTTGATGTCTCGTACAACGACGGGGTCAATGACGCGGTGTCCCGGTGGTACGTCTTCGATCGTCATTGCGTTGTTCGATCTGAATGACTCGAGCTCATCCTTGAACGAGTCTAACCATTGGTGCTTGTAGGGGCCGGTGAAGGCGTCCTGGCACGATTTGGGGATGTCGATCAGTTGGAGCTCGTCTGGTCCTTCGCCTCGGACCATCTTTTGGAGGGTGACAAACGCGTTGATGGAGTCGATGTCGTCGTTGTCGATCCATTCGTTCATGTCGATGCGGTCAGAGACGTGCATTTGCATGTGGTCAAGCTGCGTGAGTGCACAGCAGCACCCGAGTGCACACACCTCGTCATTGTCTGAGCCTTGTTCGACAGAGTTGGTGTTATTGTTGGGGGCACCCACCCCCTCAGGCGACGGGCTCGTCGTATGCGACGGCGTCTCAAGTGACGGCGTCTCAGACGGGGCCTGTGGCCTGCCCTGCCCCCCATCGGCAGCGACAGCCCAAGTCACCGTCGAAGGGTCAGTGTGGCCCCCTATCCACGCGTTTACACGCGGCGGGTCGCCGTTCACGGGAGCGGGCGAAGTGGTGTCCTTGTCCACATTATCACCCCCTGACGTTGGTGAGCCGACGGCACCTTTGGGAAGGAGGTATTCGTTGACTCGGATGTTGCGGCTGACCCTGTATGTGCCTTGGTCAAGCGCGCCCTCCTTGGCTGGTACAAAGATGATGAAGCCGCGGGCGTATCGTGCAGGGCCAATTAGCCAACCTTTCTCGGCAAGCGATTCGAGCTTCTTCCGCCCTTTGATTGGTTCTTTGAGGAGGTAAGCTCGGCAGCCGAAGACCTTGAAGTTGGCCAGGTGAGGCTTATAGCCCTTCAGGCGGTAGAAGGCGGTCGTCCATACTTTGTTGGACTGCCGCTGCTTGGCTGCATCCTTTTTAGCCTCTCGGGTAGTGGGCGGCATGACGCCGACAGTCGAGCCCGCTCGGTGCATGAGCTTGGGCTTAACGTTGATGACGTTGGCCGCCTGAACCATGGCCTGTGCCCAATGGCATGGGGGCATGCCCGATTCAAGGAGCATCGCTCGGGTGGTGGTGCAGAGCTTCCACATGGCTTGCTCCGCAATCGTGTTTTGGTTGGGCGCGTATGGTGCGCTCTTCGTGTGGCGTACCTCGTTGGACCGCAGGAATTCTGCAAGCGAGTTATTGATAAACTCGCCCCCATTGTCCGAGTGGAAACGGCGTGTAAAGGTTTTGAAGTATGGTGCCATGTCGGCCTCGTACTGCTGGTAGTTGCGCTCGAGGTCATTCTTGTATCTCATCGGGTAGACCGAGATGTAGGAGCTGAACGCATCAATAAAGACCGCAGCGTAGCTGTAGTTGGCGTTGATGCTCTCGGGGAGTGGGCCGAGCAGATCGCTGTAGACCAGCTCCCCAGGCTCTGACGCCTTCTCGAAGCCAGGCGCACTCTTGGATTCGGGCGCCTTCTTCATGCTGGACTCGACGCATACATCACAGGTGTTGCGGTGCGTAACCGCCAGTCGAGATGGCACGTAGATATTGCATCCTACTGTGAGCTTTGAGAGCTTGCTCATGGGTAGGGGTGGCATGTGTGCCAATCGGCGATGCCACAGCTCGACGTCAGCGCTCATGGTGAGACGTGGCGCAGTGGATAGCATTTCAGGGTGGTCCTCTTGGACCGGTCGGATGTTGACACGAGAGATATCCTTCGAGTTTGAGACCCAGATCTCGTGTCCGTCGATCTTGAGGGTGTCATGGTTGAGTGCGCTGAGCTTGCTCAGGTTGTCACTCGGGATGATCTCAGTGCCGTAAAGGCGACGGTCGCGATTGATTGAGAAAATGTCCGCCTCGAACGTAGGTAGGAAGTACCCTTCCCTGTCGATGCGGATCCATTCTCCCGCCTTGTTCATCACCTCAAACGCATAGGGGCCATATGAATGGCATGTTTCCGATCGGCCCGTGCCAGTGTGCATACGTACATTGGTGGGCACATGGGCGGATTGGTCGGTGATGTATTTGGCATCGCGGAAGACGTTGTGGCCGCCACATGAGTCGATGTGGAGCGGCGTAATATCTCCGTCTTCGATTGCCCTCTTCGTCCCTAGCTCTGGCGACGATTCGCAGATCTCGCTCGCCAGCGCAGTGACGGTAGCCGAGCCATGAGCGGCAAATGTGACGTCTAAATGCTCGAGGTACAGATCGTCGATCACTCGGAGCACGCGGTTGAAGGTCGCCCCATCAACGTTGTGCACCAACTGGGCGACTTCGCGGTAGTGGTAGACTTCAGGCCTTTCCCGGAAGTCAATTACTGCAAACAGGACATTCTCGCCCGCTTGATTGGCGGGGACAGTCTGTGTCTCTGTTGCCAAGGCGTAAAGGGCGCGGCGGCGCTCTTGTGTCTTGTGGGAGGGGTCGTTGGGCAACGCAGATGCGACTGCCTCGACTGCTTCATGAAAGATCGCCTTGGTCCGCTGCTCGCTCGGCGGGCTAGGCGGAAGACTCTCTGAGCAGTAGAACAGCTGGGTGGTTCGACATACGTGAGCCCGGGATGTCGTGGGTGGTTCCGAGACCGTTCGTGGCGGAGTCCCCCCATCGCCATCCGACGGCGTCTCATCCGTCGTCGGCGTCGTGGATATCGACGGCGGGGGCGGTGGCGGCATTAGGGCGCGCGCCGCCATTTGTCGTTCCCTCCAGGTTGATACAGTATCTTCGATGTCTACTACAGGCGGAGGTTGGCCCCCCTCGATGGTGGCATCTTGCAGGTCAGATGGTGACGGCGCCTCATCAGTGACGGGTTGCTCGGGCCCGGTGATGAGGCTAGTGATGCACTCTTCTCCGACGCATTCCATGTCGTGAAGGTCGAGCCGGCGGAATAGCTCAGCGGCGCCGTCTGGGCCACCTTCATTGTAGGCTTGTTGGAGCCGAAGGGGCTCGCCATCTTCCGCGTAAACCAGATGTGCGCAGTACTTGCTGCTGGCGAAGCCGACGTCGTCCACACCCATTTCGTGTCGGGCGCAGCGTTCTCGCTCCTCCTTATCAGAGTCGGCCTCCGGCGGTATGTCGGGTGTCATCAGCGAGATTTCGAGAGCGAGAGCGGGGTCCATTCTCCATCCCCATTCGTCGTCGGTAACTTCGCCATCCGAGACGCCGTCGTAGCATACTTCGCAATATCCTTGGTACCTTGGATCGTCGTAAGATCCCGCGTCATCTTCCCAGACGTTGGTCATGTCGGCGATGGTGAAGGAGGTTACGTATTGTTCGTACTCCTCGCCATCTTCGAAAGTAGTCACCATCTGTGACGTGGTGTTGGCGCGGGCGATCTTGCGCTCGATGGCGGCGCGGATCTTTGGGTCGCGGCACTTGGAGGGGTCCTTGAGCCAGCAGTGCTCGATATGGTGGTCTCCTCCGCATTTATGGCCGTTCGAGAGCTCGAAGGGGCACGAGGCTTTTGGGCGAGTGCACCCCTTTCGACCGCCTGGGTGCATGCCATTGCAGCGGGAGCATCGCTCCATCTTGAGGGGCTCGCCCTTCGTGTTCGAGTTAAAGGTCTTGCGTGGCTTCTCGTTTCGAGCGCCTCTCGGATCAGGTCGTCGACCGGTGGGCTTCTTGGGCGGCCCCGGGTTAGATCGAGGCTCCCTGTGGGCAGAGCCCGAAGGGCGACGATTGTCTTGCCTTCCTATCGGTCGAGTGCTCGTGGCGAGCACGGTCTGAGACTTGTTGCTCGAGCGGATGGATGCTTCGCGTGTCTTTTTCTCTTGCATCATTTTGGACAGAGCCGTGACATGTCGGTGGTACCCGTCGGTGGGTGTCCCAAGGTTGTAGCCGATCGTGTCGATGCAGTGGTCATAGAAGCCGTCAGTCTCCTTGGCGATAGAGTGGGTGAAATATTCGTACATCTCCGAGGCCGGAGGTTGCGGAGAGAGCATTTCGGCGTACGTGAGCCAGTTGTTCTTAAAGACTTGTGGGCTTGCACCCATGTCGAGCGTCATGCGCCGTAGCATGTTCATGAGAACGGGTTGGACTTGACGGCCCTCTAGAAAATCGGCTCGTAGGATGTTGAAGGCCTGGATGCCGCTTAGATTTGAACGTAGACTGATGGAGGCCTTGAGCGACTCGTCCTCGATGGCGTGGCACACATACTTGAGACCTTCTTGGAGGTTGGATTTGTGTACCTCGAGAGTCCGAGGGTCGGTGGGTGCCTCCAGAGGAGGGCCGACCGTGTAAGCGAGCAACCCATGAATACCGGCCCACGCTCGGAACTGGAGCTCAAACAGGGCCATCGTCTCGGCCGAGATGTCTTGGCCTTTGAGTCGGGGAAGATCGTGATCATACATTCGTCCGACCTTCATCATGGTCATTGCACCCCCTGAGGAAGGTGCCACCAGGGGCGGCACTAGCGCAGAGGCCGGTGGCGGTGCAGGCGGAGGTGCCGGGGCCGGAGCAGGCGCCGGGGATGGTGCCGGAGCCGGAGCAGGCGCCGGGGATGGTGCCGGAGCTGCCTCCGGGGGTGGTGCTTGATTAGCACCAGATCGTGTCCCAGTCGAGGGTCCGACGGGAGTAGTGTTGCCGTGGAGTGCGTGCATGAGTTTGTTCCATGCCTTGTGTGACATGGCCCACATGCGCCCGAAGGCCTCGATTTGCAACTCCCAGATAACTTGCAACAGTCCCTTAGACATGCTCATGCGATTAGCAATAGACACATCAGTGTTCGACAGGTCCATTTGCCAAAAGGCGTCTCTCATGTCAAGCCGGACACACCCCCTCTTATCAGCGGAGGCTACATCAGACGCGAGCCATTCCCGCACAAGAGGGTGGACGAGTGGGCGGTCACTCGCCCGAGCGCACATTGGCGCTGTCCTTGCCTCAAGGGGTCTCGGAAGCGAGGAGGCCCTACGAAAAGGTCCACTCGCTGTCGGATCCGAGGAGGTCCTCCACGCCCGTTGCTTCCTTCCGGGACGCCTACCGCCACTCGTGGAA
>NZFT01000053.1 GCA_002690755.1 Phycisphaerae bacterium | reverse complement strand
ATGAAGATGGTGGAACCGCCGATTCCGAGCAGGCCGCCGATCAGGCCGGCGGCGAGTCCGATGCCACCGAATGCGACGATCTCGAGGAGAGGCATCGCCGGAGTGTACGCAATGCCGGCGACGGCGCGGTCTGTGCGGGTCGGTCCGGTCCGGAAACGAAGAGGTCCCCGGTGGAACGTCGGAATCCGTTGCGAAGGCGATGGATGCGTGCATCCTCTGCCCTCGATCGTGCCGTGTTGGGAATCGCCCTGGTCCTGCGGCGAAAGACCACGCCGCCGGAGCAACCCGACATGAGAAGACCTGGACCCATCATGACGTTTCTGTTCGGACTGGCCCTGGTCGGGGGTGCGGTGCTGACCGGCACCGGCGTCCGTGACTCGATCGCGTCGGATTCGAATTCCTCGATTCGATTCCACGACGGGCGGCCGATCATCCCGGTCAAGTCCCTGCGAATGCGGGTGACGGCCTACAGTCCGGACCATCGCTCCTGCGGTGACCAGGCGGACGGGATCACCGCCAGCGGATACTCCGTCCACACCAATGCGGGAAGGCTGGTCGCCGCGGATCGCAAGATGTTCGATTTCGGCCAGCTCCTGTCCATTCCGGGGTACGCGAACGAAGGCGTGGTCCCGGTGCTGGATCGCGGTGGCGCGATCAAGGGCAATCGTCTCGACGTCCTCTATCCGACTCATGAACGCGCCATGCAGTGGGGTGTGAAGCATGTGATCGTCACGGTCTGGGCGTACGCCGACGGAAAGCCGATCGGCTACAAGCGGCCTCGTTGAAGTCGATCGGCCCGCTCGAGGCGATCGACACTCGTTGACCGGCGCTTCCGCCGTGCTCTCGGAAACCGAGAACGCATCCATTACGGTTGCGCGATGATCAGTCGCGTTACCAGCTTCATCCTGCAGGGTGTTCGTGCCGAGACCTGCCGCATCGAAGTCGATCTGTCACCGCACGGGCTGCCCACGATGGGAATCGTGGGCCTCCCGGACGCGGCGGTTCGTGAATCGGCGGAGCGGGTGCGGACCGCCATCCGCAACGCCGGATTCTCGTGGCCGAGATCCCGCCTGACGGTGAACCTCGCCCCCGCGGATGTTCGCAAGGAAGGACCGGTCTACGACCTGCCCATCGCCGCGGGCGTGCTCGCGGCCTCGGGCGTGATCCGATCCGCGTCGGCGGGAGGTCGCCGGGTCGAAGACTGGCCGATGGCGGGGGAGCTGGCCCTCGATGGAACGATCCGGCCGGTGCGCGGCGTCCTCGCACTGGCGGAACTCGCTTCCCGGACGCATGCGGCCGGCGTGATCGTGGCGACGGCGTCCGCTTCCGAAGCGCGACTGGTGAGCGACCTTCCGGTGGTGGGCGTCGATGATCTTCGGGGGCTGGCCTCCTTCCTCGACGGTCTGGATCCGGTTCCGACTTCAGCCGAGGAGACCGGCCCGTCGACGGTCGACCCGCACGATCGGCACCGACCCACGACCCTCGACCTTTCGAGCATTCGCGGGCAGTCGGTGGCGAAGCGGGCGGTCGAGATCGCGGCGGTCGGTGGCCACAATCTCCTTCTGGTCGGACCGCCGGGATGTGGCAAGACGATGATCGCGCGAGGACTGGTCGATCTTCTTCCCCCGCTCGGACGCGAGGAGATTCTCGAAGTGCAGGCGGTCCGTTCCGCCGCGGGACTGCCTTTCGATGCCGCGACGCTGTCCCGGCCGGGTTTCCGAACCCCCCATCACACATCCAGTCCGGCGGCCCTGGTCGGCGGCGGGAGCAATCCCCGGCCGGGCGAGGTCAGCCTCGCCCACCATGGGATCCTCATGCTCGATGAGCTTCCCGAGTTCTCCGCCGCCGCGATCGATGCGCTGCGCGAGCCACTCGAGGACGGGGTGGTGACCGTCGCCCGGGCCGCGGGGACGGTCCGGTTTCCCGCGTCGGTGGTGGTGGTCGCAACGATGAACGGATCGCGGGGCAGGGTCGCTGAAGCGTCGTCCGGGGACCGCGTGGATCGACGCGTCCTCGAACGGATCGGCGCCGCGGTGCTCGATCGATTCGATCTCCACGTGATCATGCGGGCGACCCCGGTGTCCGCTTTTCTCGATCCGCCGGACGGGCCCTCCACCGAAGCGGTGCGTCGACGGGTCGATTCGGCACGGGGCTTCGGAGCCACTCGTTCCGAGCGACTCAATGCGCGGCTCTCGGGCGAGCCTCTCGACGCGGCGTGCGCCCTCGATCGACGGTCGCTCCATCGACTCGCCAAGATGGTCGAGGAACTCGGGCTGAGCGGACGGGCGTTCGATCGAATTCGCAGGGTCGCCCGCTCCATCGCCGATCTCGACGGTTCCGATCCGGTACGACCCGTGCATCTCGAGGAGGCGGTCGGTTATCGAGTGCTCGATCGAGGGTGAGCCCCGGCGGTTCATCGCGACTATGCTCGCCCGACCGTGTCCAAGTCCGAATTCGAATCCCCGCTCCTGCCCGGTCGCT
Source organism: Phycisphaerae bacterium (assembly GCA_002690755.1). Lineage (GTDB taxonomy): Bacteria > Planctomycetota > Phycisphaerae > Phycisphaerales > SM1A02 > UBA12014. The sequence goes on along the minus strand of NZFT01000053.1, from coordinate 49,013 downwards.
CCGGAATTCGCGAAGTATGGTCGCAGGCCTGGCCGACCGTCGCGACGATGACGAGCTACACGGTGATGGGGTTCGTCGACGCGTTGATGGTGGCGCGGCTCGGGCCTCTCGAGGTCGCGGCCCAGGGCAACGGCGGCATCTGGTCCTTCAATCCGATCGCGTTCGTCTTCGGCATGTTGACGGTGGTCAACACCTTCGTCGCCCAGAACGTGGGGGCGGGGCGACGCGACCAGACTGCTCGATACGGCTGGGCGGGCGTGTGGCTCGCGGTCACCGCCTGGCTGGTGCTCCTGCTCCCCTGGGCGTTGGTGCTTCCATTCGTCTTCGACGCCGCGGGACACGAGCCCGAGCTCGTCGAACTCGAGACCGAATACGCGACGATCCTGCTGATGGGCGGCGTGCTCCTGATCTCGGGAAAGGCGATGAGCCACTGGTTCTTCGGATACCAGCGACCGGGCGTCATCACCGTCTCCGCAGTGGCGGCGAACGTGGTGAACGTGGTCGCGAACGCGATTCTGATCTTCGGGGAGGCGGGCATCCCCGAACTCGGCATTCCGGGAATTCCCGGAACGCCAGCGCTCGGACTGGCCGGCGCCGCGATCGGCACGGTGATCGGCACCTTGGTCGAAGTGCTCGTGCCACTCGTGGTGTTCCTCGGACCACGGCTGAATCGCGAGGTCGGAAGTCGTGGGAACTGGCGACCCGATCTCCGGGCGATGCAGGATCTGCTTCGACTGGGATGGCCGGCGTCGCTTCAGTTCGGAAACGAGATGATCTGCTGGGGCCTCTTCGTGACGGTCCTGATCGGCCGATTCGGCACCGATCATCTCACCGCCGCCTGGGCGGTGATCCGGTACATGCACCTCAGCTTCATGCCGGCGGTGGGCTTCTCGGTCGCGACGACGTCACTGGTGGGGAAGTGGATCGGCGCAGGGCGTCCCGACATCGCGGTGAGCCGGGCACGGATCGCACTCGGGCTCGCGGTCGGCTACATGTCGGTCTGCGCCCTCGGTTTCCTGGTGTTCCGCGATTCGCTCATCGGGGTTTTCGTCGGTGGGGACGTCTCACCGGAGACGCGGACGGCGATCGTCTCCATCGGTGCCACGATGCTGGTGTGGGCGGCGTTGTTCCAGACGATGGATGCGGTGGGAATCGTGTATTCGGGAGCGCTGCGCGGCGCCGGTGACACCGTCTGGCCCGGCGTGGTCTCGTCGATCCTTGGCTGGGTGCTGCTGGTCGGCCTCGGTTGGTTCCTGGTCGAAGCGGCCCCCGGGCTCTCGTCGGTGGGGCCGTGGATCGGGGCGACGACGTACATTCTCGCGTTTGGAATCGTGATGGCGGTCCGCTTCGAGCGGCAGGCGTGGCGCGGGATCTCCCTCGTGACGGAGGGCGGAATCCCCGGTCCCCACCTTCCTGCGGGACCCGCGGCACCCGCGTTGGATGGTGCGTCCTCGTACCGGGATCTGGCCGATGACGTCGCTGATTCCACGAGGACCGGCGTTTCCGACGCCGTTCGCGAGGTTGAGGACCGGTCGCGGGGCGAGTAGAATCACGGATTCCGTCCGACCGGCCCACTTTTCAGCGGAGCATTGAGCACATGAGCGAAGGACTCGACACCGTCATCGGAGGCGGCGCGATCGACGAGGCGCGAGCCGACGCGGTCTTCAAGCAGGGACTCGACTGCGAGACCGCGGGCGACCGGCTCGGTGCGATCGTCGCATACCGGGAAGCGGTCTCGCACTGCGGCAAGCCCGAGCACCTCCACCGTCTCGCCTACCTGCTCGATCTGGTCGGGGAGGAGGAAGAGGCGACACAGATCTACGAGGCCGCTCGGGAGACCGGTTCGCCGAAGCTCCAGACGCTGGTCAACCTCGCGGTGATCTACGAGGACTCGGGCGACTTCGCCAAGGCCGAGTACATCCTCAACCAGGTGATCGAGAGCGACCCGAACGAACCGCGGGCCCGTCTCTTTCTCAAGGACGTGCAGGCGTCGCGCGGCATGTACTACGACGACGACGAGGATCGAACCTCCTCGCGACACGATGCGATCCTCGACATTCCGGTCACCGACTTCGAACTGTCGGTCCGGGCGAGAAACTGCCTCAAGAAGATGCAGATCCGCACGCTTCGTGATCTCGTTCGCGTGGGTGAGGCGGAGCTCAACAGTTACAAGAACGTCGGCGACACGACGGTCGCCGAGATCAAGCAGATGCTCGCCAGCAAGGGTCTCCGGCTCGGCCAGGAAACCGCGGGTGGACCGCGACTCCGACAGGAGGACATCGATGAGCTCCACGAACGTGGCATCACCGATCAGATCCTCAACAAGCCCATCTCGGTGCTCGATCTCTCGGTGCGGGCCCGCAAGGCGCTGCAGATGCTCGGTGTGCTTTCACTCGGCGAACTGGCGGCCCGGACCGAGGCGGAGCTGCTCGGTGTGAAGAACTTCGGGCAGACCAGTCTCGACGAGATCAAGGAACGCCTCGGCGATCACGAACTGTCGCTCAAGACCCTCGATTGATCGAGGGGTCCGTGCAGACCATCTACCGCCCGTCCCGATTTCGGGACGGACGGTTCTCTCATTCGGTCGTTCTCCGCCTACACTCCGGACAGCGGGGTTCGGCGACCTCGGTCTCCCGACGCGTCCGATCCCGGCCAGGTGGGGGTGCGGCATGAGCAGCGAAGACTCGAATCACGGCGATCCAGGCGACCGCGACGCTGCGTCGGTGAAGATTCACCGTCGGGCGCTGCTGTTCGCGGCATCCACGCCGATGCTGATTCCATTCGCCTGCTCGAGGACCGACGGGAACGCCGATCAGGCCGCGGGAGAGCCGCCGGTGGCATCCCCGGTGAGGACCGAAGGTCCGGATCTTCGGCCGTTTCCGCCGAGTTTCGAGCCGCTCGTCCGGATCAAGGTCGCGAACACCTCGCGGCGGAGCGTCGAACTGGGGCGTGTGGAGCAGCGGCTGTGGATCACCATGCCCGATTCGGAGTCGACGGGCCGGGCGGCTCGCGGTCCGGTGCGGATCGTCCGGGATGATCTCGGTTGGTCCGTGCGCTGGTCGCAGCGGGGTCGCGGTGCTTCCACTCGATTCACCGGTGCCGGTCCGCTGGCGATCGCGAGCGAGGACGACCAGACCGAAGGCATCGATTTCGAGGGGCGACGCCTCCAAGGAACCATCCGGATCGTTCCGATTCGAAACACCGATGGCGAATCGGAGCTCGACCTCGTCTGCACGCTGCGGATGGAGCAGTACCTGCCGGGGGTTCTGGAAAAGGAACTCTTCGCGTCATGGCGTCCCGCGACCTTCGAGGCGCAGGCCGTCGCGGCGCGATCCTTCGCGGTCTGCGAACGTGCCTTCTGGTTGCGGCGGCGTCATTACGACATGGTCGCAGGCCAGGCGAGCCAGGCCTGGAGCGGGGGCGTCGCCTCGCGTCGATCGAGAGATGCCGTCGCATCGACGGCTGGTCGCGTCCTGCTCTGGAGAGGGCAGGTCGTTCCCGCCTACTACAGCGCGGCGTGCGGCGGCCGGCCCGCGAACGCGATCGATGCGATCTCCACCAATCAGGTCAATCGGATCGCACCATTGGTGGTCGATGCCGGGACGGCGAGGCGACGTTGCGGCTGCACCACCGCCAGTCCGCACGCCGACTGGCGGATCAGCGTGGGCGAAGATGCCATGCTCCAGGCCCTGCAGGCATACGGTCGTCGCGTTTCGAATCGATCGTTGGCATCCATCCGAGGACCGGTCGAAGTGACCGTTCGTCGTCGCAATGCGGCGGGACGTCCCATCGACTTCGAGATCCGAGGCTCGGGCGACCCGATTCCGGTCGTCCTCTCCGCAAGTCGGGTGCGATCCGTGGTGGCGGACGCGGGCGGACGTCGATCCTGGAAGGACGGGCCCCGGTCGGCGTGCTTCGAGCTGACGGGTTCGGAGCAGGGGTTCAGGATCGAGGGCCGGGGATTCGGCCATGGCGTGGGCCTCTGCCAGTACGGCGCCGAGTCGATGGCGCGGACCGGGGCTTCGAATCTGGAGATTCTCGCCCGCTACTACCCGGGGGCCACCGTCGGCGTCGCCTGGGAACCCCCAGCCCGCACGCGGACCACGGCGAGCTGAGCACGACCACGANCTCGGTCGTTTGCAGACGTCAGGCTGGTCCCGGGATCGACTCTGATCCGCCCCAGACATCACCGGGCACGGATTCGATGGTTGATTTCGNGGCTTTCGATGCCGGTTCNTCCTCTCCTCGGTCCGCGGCCACGATTCGACGATCGATCCGGTCATGATTGATTCGGTGGTGGGCAATGGAAAAGGCCGGACGCGTCTTTGCAGATCGCGTCCGGCCTTTATGTTTCCTCGGCCTCTGCCTGGAGGTGGGTGAAGTCACTTGCGTGCCTCTGCCCCTTGCGATGCGTGTACGGGAGTTCCCTTTTCCCAGTACCTGCATTTTTCCGCTGCGGGTAAGTGCCCTTTTCCCAATTGCAGCGGATCCCAAGGACCCTTTACCAAGCTACGTCGGTGTTCCCGCACCAACTCAGCCGAAGTCCGGAAAGGGACATGCTATTGCAAGGCCCTTTCCTGCTCCCTGTCCTCGGCGAAGGAGAAACGCTGAAGACNTCAGAAGTATGTCACCGGATTTGGGTCGTGTCAGCCTTATCGCCAGTTTTTTTCAGAAAAAGCGACCGTGGGTTTGCCTTCCACGATTCATCGGGCTGGTTTTTGTCGCAAGTGTCACTGTGAGCGATGTTTGCAATTCCCGGTGGTGCTCGACGACCGCCCTGTTTTCAGGCGATCGGGTCCACGAAAACACCGCCCGGCGATGGTGCCGGGCGGTGAGATCAGGTGAAACGGGAAGGGCCTGGAGCCCGGCCGCAGTCGCTTCAGCGGCCCGCTCGGGAGAGCGTTTCGCCGTTTTCGAAGACCGGGGTGTCCGGGGTCTCCGGCTCGATGTCGAAGTCGTCCCAGGAGAAGTCCTCCCAGCCGTCGGAGTCGAGCGATTGTCTCGCCCGCTTCTCGTAGTCCGAACGGGAGCCTTGGCTCGCGAGCGACTGGAGCTGTGCTTCCTGCACGGTCCGGAGTTCCGCGAGCTTCGACTCCAGCTGATCCAGGCTGCCGACCTCCGCGAACTTGTCGTAGTCCGCGAGCACCTGCTGCTGCTGCTGGGTCATCTCGATGAGCCGATCGTTGCGATCGATCGCATCGATCTGTCGGTCGAGTTGCCAGAGCTTCGCTTCGTATCGAGCGTGTTCGTCCTCGAGCGTGTCGAGAATCTCCGCGAGTCGCCCCTTCTGCGTGTTCAGGAAGTCCAGCTGGGTCTCGTTCCCGGCGTGACGGTCCTGGTAGGTCGAGCGGATCGTCGCGATTCGACGCGCTTCGTTTCGAGCCCCTTCGAAGTCGACGGCTCGGCCGTCGACCCGGATGGACACGGTTCGCCCGGCTCGGGCATCGAGCTCTGAATCCGTCAGGGCGATCCGGAGTTCGGAGAGATCCGAGGCGGTCATCGCCACGACTCGCCGGGCGACGTCCTGATCACGCTTGAGCAGGTCGATCTGTCGATCGACTTCGGCGAGTTCGCCGCTCACTTCCGCGATTCGTTCCGGATATCGCTCGGCGAGTTGGGAGAGTTGGCGACGCAAGGCGATCGGATCGTCGACGAAATCGTCGGCGATGGTGCGGGCCTGGGTTCGAATCTGGTCGAATCCGGCCGCGATGCGGTCGGGGCCGACGATGAAGGCGAGGGTGCCGAGGCCAGCCGCCCCGATCAGCCCCCAACGCAAGACGCAACGACTCATGCTGAACATGGGGAAATCCCTTCGGCTCGCATCGATCGTCACTCCGGTGGCCCGATTCGACGGGCCTTTGGAGAACCGGAGTCGTCGATGCTCCACGACCTTCATGGGAGACCGTGGGCCTCGATTTCAGGGCGAGGCGGGATTTCACGTCCACCTTCATTACAATGGGTAAGAGGTCGGTCCCGGGGGGGCACGCCGGCCTGCGAGCCGCACGGAGTCGACGGAGATCTGCGATTTCCGGTTCTGAAACTCTCATGGGTCCCCTCCCAAGAAGGAAGCGTGCTCCTGATGAATCCCATGACGACTTCCTTCATCGCCCGCCTCCGGGATCGGGACGATGCCGCCTGGTTCGAACTCTGGACGGTGTTCGGTCCGGTGATCCGGGCCCAGCTCACCAAATGGGGCCGAGGCGCGGTCGGCATGGCCACCGTCGAGGACCTCACGCAGGACACCCTCACCGCGCTGTCGGGGTCCATCGACCGCTTCGATCCCGATCGGGGCGCCCGATTCAGCACCTGGCTGCTCTCGATCGCCAAGCATGTGCTGGGCGACGAACTCGATCGGCGGAACGCGTTGAAGCGCGGCGGCGGCAAGCGGCCCGCGAGCCTCGACGACAGTTACATGGGTCGATCCAAGGATCCACAGCCGGACGCGGCCTACGAGCGTCTGGTCTTCCAGGCCAAGGTCTATGCGGCGATCGACGCGACCCGGAAGGAGAGCGAGTTCCTTCACTTCGAGGTGTACCGCATGCGGATCTTCGACGCCACTTCCGGCAAGGACGTCGCGGCCCAGCTTGGAATCAGCGAACCGACGGTGACGCGATATCTCCAGCGGGTCCGTGGGCTGCTCCGCGAGCGACTCATCGAGATGGTCGACACCTACAGCTTCACGGAAGAGGAGCGATCCGAGGCATCGTCCGCGGGCCTTGGAAACGACGACGTCCTCTTCGACGAGGCGATCTCCGAGATCTATCTCACGCACGCGGCACTGGTCGAGGACGACTCGACGCTTCCGCCGGGTTGATCGGCATTTCGAGACGAATTGCCCGCGCGGCGGGCGGATGGAGTGGTACATGACCTTCGCGAGCATCATTCTGATCTTCATCGGCATCGCGGCCGGCATTCTCGCCCTGGTGCTGCTCATCAGTCTTATGGTGTCCGCCGGCCGCGGGATCGGATTCCTCATCGGTCACGTCGTGGAGTTCGTGGTCGGGACGATCGGTGATGCCGCCCGCTCGGTCGGGGCGCTGGTCGCGGCGGTGGTCCTGGCGATGCTCGTGATCTTGAACGTGGTCGTCGGGCGTTGGTCGGCGGCCAATCACTTCGCGGACGGCGTGAAGCGGGAGACGGGGCTGGTGGGTCGGGGGCTCTACGGGATCGCGGTCCGCCGGCCGTTGAAGTTCCTGTTCCTCGACGGGATGCTCGAAGGCGTCGAACTCCGGGCGGTGGAGGACATCCGGGACGCACCGGGTCCCGACCAGCCGTCACGGGGCATCGACTTCCCCGGTTTCGAGATCACCGGCTCGCTGCCCGCAGGGGGATCCGGCGCGAAGCTCTACATCGCACGTCCCGACGAGAAGACGGTCCGTTCGCTTCCGGGACGACCGGACGCGGTGGTGATCAAGAGCTTCGCGCTCTCCGAGGGCAGCTCGCTGCCTCAGATCGTCCGGGAGAGTCGTTCGCTGGAATCGGCCAAGCGGCTCGGCCTAGTGCTCGCCCACGAACTCGACGAGACGCGGTTCTGGTACGCCATGCCCTATCACCCCGGAGACAATCTCGGCGTGGCGATCCGGGACGCGCACGGGGTCGGCGCTGAAGACGGACTGCGTCACGCGGTGCTGGCGGAGATGCTGGGATACCAGATCGATCTGGTCGCGACGCTCGCTCGGTACCACCGCGACGGTCTCTGGCACAAGGACGTCAAGCCCGACAACATCATCGTGCACGACGGCAAGGCGCATCTGGTCGACTTCGGCCTGGTGACTTCGCTTCGGTCCGCGATGACGCTGACCACGCACGGCACGGAATATTTCCGCGACCCCGAGATGGTCCGGATGGCGATGCGCGGCGTCAAGGTCCATGAGGTCGATGGGGCGAAGTTCGACATCTACGGCGCCGGGGCGGTCCTCTACTTCGTCCTCGAGAACACCTTCCCCGGTCACGGTGGCCTCAGTCGTTTCGAACGGCCCGCGCCCGAAGCGCTTCGGTGGGTCGTGCGGCGAGCCATGGCCGAATACGCACAGCGCTACGGCTCGGCCGCGGAGATGCTCGCGGATCTGCGATTCGTGGCGGAATCGGCCGACCCCTGGGCGGTGGTCCCCGCGGATCTGCCGTCGATGCGTGGTGAATCGGTCGAACTCGTCGACGCCGACGGACCGGTCTCGCCGCGGGTGGCCGCGGCGGCACCGCCACCCCGGGTCTCGCGCCCGCGCGGATCCTCCATCCCGCCCCGTGCGGACGGTGCGGGCGGCACACCGCGTCCTCGGATCACCGTGAACAACTGGCTGACCGGGGGCTACGTCGTCGGTGACGGGTCGCCCCGCACCGAGGCCGTGGGATCCACCGCGGTCCGGCCGGCACGCGATCAGGTGGTCGCGGCCCGGCGTCGAGCCGGTGCACGTCGAGCCGGTGCACGTCGTGGTTCCTCGAAGGGTTCCGCGCATCGGCGGACCTCGACCACCCTCAAGCTCGTGGTGACGTCCGGCATCGCCTGCTTCGTCGCGTTCGCGATCGCCTTCGCGATGACCGGATTCGACTTCGTGGAAACCTTTCGGGGGAGCGTGATCCCCAACCTCGCGGGAATCCGGTTCGGACGGGAGGAGGCGATCGTCCGCGAGGAGATCGATCAGGCGGTCGCCGAACTCATGGAGCGCGGCGCGATCGAGGTCTCCTACCAAGTCGATGACATCCGGCTTGCCGCCGAGATGTTGGACACGGTGCCTGCGCCTCCGCAGCCCGTCGGATCGGGTCGGCTCGTCGTGGTCGATGATCGAACCTCGTTCGCCGCCACCGACGCCTTGCCCGACGCAATGCTGGGTGCCTTCACGGAGAACGGTTGGCGAATCGAGACGGATCCGCAGCTCGCGGCACAGGCTTCCGTCGCGATGTTCAAGTGTCGGGCCTGGTCGTCCGAGTCCGGAGGTCGGCTCGCCGAATTCGGCGAGGCCGAGAATTTCGCCTGTCCGCCGTTGGATTCATTCCGGGCCGACAGCGATGTCGAAGGGGTGCTCCTGATGCTCACCGCGGATGAGGAAGCGGACGGTCACGCGTCTCCGACCCGACTGGTGCTGATCGGTGCCGAAGCGATCGAAGTCGCCATGCGGCATGCGAGTTACGTCGACGTGGAAGGGCTGTGGCCGGACGGGCGTCGTGAGATCGTCACCGTGGAGATCAGTGAGCCTTCGGGCGAAGACGGCACCATGAGTCCCGCCGATTCGGTCGACGGGCATTCCGTGAATGACGCCGACGAGCCTGCGGGTGCCGGTGGGATCCCCGGTCTGAATTGGAAATCCGGCGGGCCCCTCGACATGCGGGCGGGCCCGGTCCGCATCCGCATCGCGGCCTGAGTCGGCACGAGCCGGGTCGATCACCCACGACCGTCGGCGTCCGGTACCGCCGACTGGTGACCGGCGAGGGAGTGTCGTCCGTCGGTCGCTAGAATGACGACCTGGAGAACCGTCATGCAGCACCCCGGCGCCCGTCTTTGGGCTCTCGTCGAACAGGACGTCGTCATGATCCCCGGGGCCTTCAACGCTCTGGTGTCGATCGCGGTCCGCGAGGCGGGATTCGGCGCCTGCTACATCTCCGGTGGCGCGACGGCGAACGTCTCGGGCACGCCGGACATCGGTCTCCTGACCCTGACCGAGGTCGCGAGGACCATTCGCGAGATCGCCGACGCGTCCGGCATCCCCGTGATCGCGGACGCCGACACCGGGTACGGCGAAGTCGAATGCGCGGTCCGCACCGTCGTGGAGTACGAGCGGGCCGGCGCCGCCGCCCTGCACGTCGAAGACCAGGTCTTCCCGAAGCGATGCGGGCATCTCGACGGCAAGGAACTCGTCCCCGCCGAGGAGTTCGCCGCGAAGATCGCCGAGATGGTGGCCGCGCGACAAGACCCCGATTTCATGATCATCGCGAGAACGGATGCGCGACACGTCACGGGGATCGAAGACGCGATCGACCGTGCGAACCGCTACCGGGCGGCGGGCGCGGAAGCGATCTTTCCCGAGGGCTTGCAGTCCGAGGCCGAGTTCGCTGCGTTCGCCGAGGGTTCGCCGGGCCTGCTGCTCGCGAACATGACGGAATTCGGCAAGACGCCCATCATCCCGGCGGCTCGATTCGGTGAACTCGGCTACCGGATGGTGATCTATCCGCTCAGCATGATGCGGCTGGCGATGGGCGAAGTGGTCCGCGGGCTCTGCGAACTCCGTGACGCCGGATCCGTCGAACCGATGCTCGATCGAATGCAGACCCGTAAGGAACTCTACGGCCTGCTCGACTACGTGCCGGGCGAGGAATGGCGGTTTCCGGGCGGACGGGTCTGAGATCGTCCGGCTGAAGCCGGCGTCCGGGCCTTGCGATGCGTGGACCACCAGCGGACGCCGGTCGTGCGGGCGAGTCACGGTCAGTCGGCGGCGGTGATCCGCCGGAAGACGGCGGGCGTCGCCTCGGTGTTCGAGACCGGCTTGCCGGTCGAATCCAGGAAGCGATCCGCGAGCGTGATGGAGTCGGAGGTGATCGACATCCGCGACATCCGGTGGGTCGTACCGTCGGCGTTTCGGTCGCAGCCGGTACCGCGGGTCGCACCCGCATAGCCCTGAGGGTCGGAGGCGAGATGGATCGCACAGCCTTCGCGAGGGACCAGCAGTGCCGGATCGATCCGGTCGAAGAATTCCGGCGTTCGCCAGGTCCCGGCGGGGGGGACCGCACCGGGCAGGAACGAGAACACCTCCACGAGCAGCGTGCCCTGGGCATCGTTGCGAATGCGGTGGATGTGCCGGTCATCGGACCGGCTCGCGGCGCCGACCGTCGTTCGTTCGGCGTAGAGCCATCGTCCGTCCTCGCGGTCCGGCCAGATCGAGCATGCGTTCCATTCGGCTCGCAGGGCGTCGGAGATCCGGCTCGGGGGCATCTCCGTCTCGAAGCGGCCGCACAGCCATGCATGGACCTGTTCGACGTCCTTGGACAAGCGGATCGGGGCCGCCACCGACGAGGTCTCGGTGCCGTTGCACCCCCCGAGCGACGGGATGGTCAGCATCGTGAGGAACATCAGGAACCGGCACAGCAGGATCGATGGAATCGGTCGGCGAGTCGGATTTTCGGGATGAATCATGCCCGCAGTCTACGGTTCGACCCGCGGTGAGCGTCGCCGGCGGTGGAGAACCCGTCGCGGACGTGAATTCCGGTCTTCGGTATCCGGGATCGCTAGGATGGGCGGTCCGGATTCGGCGACCGCCGCGCCGGCTTCCCTCCACGAAAGGACCAAACGTGAGTTCCACCGACACCCGCGGCCTCGCCGGCCAGACCATCGGGGAGACCGGCATCTGCTCGGTCAACCAGACACAACTGATCTATCGAGGCTACGAGATCGCGGATCTCGCAGCGAACGCCACCTTCGAGGAGGTCTCGTTCCTGCTGTTGGTCGGTCACAAGCCGACCGCCGGGGAACTGGCGACCTTCAAGAAGGATCTCGTCGCGATGCGGGTGGTGCCCGACTCGGTCGCCGCCGCGATCACCAAGATCGCCGGGGAAAGTCCCGACGCCCACCCGATGAGCGTGGTCCGGACCGCCATCAGCCTCCTCGGTCATCTCGACCCGGAGTGCGAGGACACCGGGCCCGAAGCCGAACTCCGGAAGTCGATGCGACTGCTCGCCACGATTCCACTCTGCATCGGGATCCACCAGCGGGCGCTCGAAGGCAAGCCGCCGGTCGCCCCCGATCCTTCGCTCGACCATGCGGCGAACCTGCTCTGGTGCATGACCGGCGAGAAGCCGGGTGAGATCGCGGCAAGGGTCATGGACGTGTCCCTCATCCTCTACGCCGAGCACGACTTCAACGCGTCGACCTTCACCTGCCGGGTCATCGCCTCGACGAACAGCGACCTGCACTCCGCGGTCTGTGGTGGCGTCGGTGCCCTGAAGGGGAACCTGCACGGTGGTGCGAACGAAGCGGCGATGGCGATGCTCGCGGACATCATGAAGGACACCGAGGACGGCTCCATGACGGTCGATGCATGGATGGAGCGAGCCTTCGCCGAGAAGCGGAAGCTGATGGGATTCGGCCACCGGGTCTACAAGAACGGCGATCACCGGGCCGGGATCCTCCGAGACTGGGGCCTCCGCTACGCGACCGAGGAGAATGCTGGCGCGAAGAAGTGGTTCGATCTGGGCGACACCGTGCAGGGCATCATGCTCGACCAGAAGAACATCCATCCGAACGTCGACTTCCCGTGCGGCATGACCTATTTCGCGATGGGCATCCCCGTCCCGCAGTACACGCCCATCTTCGTCGCGAGTCGGATCACCGGCTGGTGCGCCCACATCATGGAGCAGCATGCGAACAACCGGATCATCCGGCCGCTCGCGGAATACGCCGGGCCGGAACTCATGGACTGGAACGGCTGACCGAACGCCGGCTCATGGTGGCAGGTGCGAGCCACCGACCACGAAATGACACGAAATGACACGAAATGACACGAAATGAAAGGGGCCACCCGATCCTCCGATCGGACGGCCCCTTGTTCATGTCCCATCAGTTCCCACCGGGCCTGGAACGGCCCGAGGGTTCAGAACTCCGTCGCTCCGATGACGTCGTCACCGGACGGAATGCCGATGACGCTTCCGATGATGAACGAGGCGAACGAACCACTGGTCGAGGTCCCGAGGGTCGCCGGCGTGAAGTCGAACAGATCCTCGTCCGCACCGCTGAGGCCGGCGACCGAGAAGTCGCCGAGCGTCGAGAACGACAGGTTGCCGAGCGTCTCGTTGATCGAGACGGAATCGATGTCCTCGTTGCGGGATGTGCTGAGGCCGATATCGCTTCCGTCGACGTAGACGGCGAAGGTGCCGCTGGTGTCCGCGCCGAGCGACGTCGGGGTGAACAGCAACAGGTCCTCGTCGTTGGCTCGCAGCGATCCGACCCGGCAACCGCCCTGGGTCGAGATCAGGAGCGTTCCGTCGTCGAGGACGTCGAACGCGTCCACATCCTCACCGTTCGTCGTCAGCCCGACGTCACTGCCGTCGAACCACATCGAGAAGGTGCCCGAAGTCGCCGCCCCGAGTTGGTCCGGCGTGAAACGGATGATGTCGGAGTCGTCGAAGGTGAGATTCCCGAGGGTGCCGCCGTTGTTGAAGCTGAGCAGAAGATCTCCGTCCGGAAGGCGGGAGATCCCATCGAGTCGCAGCGGACCGAGACCCACGTCGCTTCCGTCGAACCAGAGCGCCACCTCGTTGGTTTCAACGTCCACCGCGATGATGTCCTCGTTTCGGGCGACGCCGAAATCGAAGGTCGGGTTCCCCTGTATGGCGAGGAGCACGATGCCGGCGTCGTCGCCGCCGCCACCATCGTCCGGCTCGGTGATGGAAAGACTGCCGGAACCGGCGCCGCTGGCGGCATACGCGCCCAGGGCGATGACGTACTCGGTACCGGCCGTCGCCTCGAAGGTGAGCGTCGAAGTCATGCCCGCGCAGTCGGTTCCATCGTCGTTGCAGCTGATCCCGGAGGCGTCGTCACAGTTCGCCAGAACCGCGATCTTGGTGTCGAAATCAGCGGATCCACACGTGGAAACGGTATGGGTGCCGTCGACCGCGGCGGTGAACCGGTACCAGTTCGCGTTATAGATCGAGCCGCAGCCGCTGAGCGAGAGATTTCCGCTCCCGACCGTGGTGCTGAAGGTGGTTTCACCGGCCGCGATGGTGGAAGCATCATCACACGGATTTCCGCCGTCGCCGTCGCCGTCACCGTCACCACCGCCATCATCGGGTTCCGTGAGGCCGAGTGAACCGCTGCCGGTGTTTCCACTGCTGTACCCGCCGAGCGCGATCACGTACGTCGCGCCGGCGACACCCTCGAAGGTCAGCGAGGAGGTGTATCCCGAGCAGCCGGAGGCATCGTCGTTGCAGGCGATGACCGAGCCGACGTCGCAGGATCCGAACACGGCGAGCTTCGTGTCGAAGTTGGCCGCGTTGCAGGTCGAGAGCGTGTGGGTACCCGTCACTGATGCCGTGAAGGTGTACCAGTTGACGTCATAGATCGAGCCACAACCCGCGGGGGCGACGTCGCCGGCCCCGGCCGAGGTGCTGAACGAAGTCGTCCCGGCCGCGATCGCGGTGGCATTGTCGCACGGGGTTCCACCGCCACCGCCACCGCCACCACCGCCACCACCGCCACCGCCACCGGAGATCGCAGCGAGCGCGTTGGCCGCGTTGACGCGACCGGAGCCCATCTGACCACTGAACGAGGAGATGGGATCGGCGGAGTCACGAATCGCCGCCCAGATCTGGTCGGCCGTCGCGGTGGGGTCCTGCGACCAGGTGAGGGCCGCGACACTCGCGACCAGCGGGGTCGCCATCGAAGTGCCGCTGAGGTACGCATACCCGTCGGCGTTCGGGGATCCACTGTCGTGGTAGGTGGCGAGAATGCTCACGCCGGGGGCGCTGATGTCGACCCAGGATCCATAGCTCGAGAAGGAAGCCTTGGTGTCGTCGGTATCGAGCGCGCCGACCGAATGGCAGTCGCTGCGGGAGTTCACGTAGCCCTGGCTGGTGTTGTTGCTGTTGCCGGCGGCCACGAAGACCAGGCCTCCGGACGCGATGAAGTAGTCGATCGCGGCGGCGAGCCCGCCGCTGTTCGAACTTCCCCAACTGCAGCTCGCGATCCTGGCCCCGTTCTGGGCGGCGTAGTAGAAGGCCTCGGCGGCGGCGGCCATGCCGACGAAACCGGCTTCGGACCCGTTGTAGTTGGAGGAGTGGCCCATCTTCAACGCCATGACTCGCACGCCGTTGCCGGTCGTGGAGGGGCTTCCGTTGCCGAACCCGCCGGCGGGACTCGCCACGCCGGTGCCGTTGTTGTTCATGGCGCCGACGATGCCGGCGCAATGGGTTCCGTGGCCGTTGAAGTCGCGGGGGTCGTTGTCGGCGTCGTCGCAGTCCTCACCGGCCCAACAACCGAAACCGTAGAGCGGGCTCGTGATGAAGTCGTAGCCGACGATGTCGTCGATGAATCCATTGCCGTCGTCGTCGACGCCGGGTGTTCCGTTGGCTTCGGCCTGGTTGCGCCACATGTTGCCGTTCGCGGATCCGAGATTCGACGCATCGGCGGCGGGACCGGCGAGATCGGCGTGGTACCACTGGACGCCGGTGTCGAGGACGGCGACCACGATCGAAGGATCCCCGGTCTGGACGTCCCAGGCCTCGGGGGCGTCGACGTCGGCATCGTTGGCCTGGGAGAGATGCCAGCAGTTCGCGAGATAGGGATCGTTGGAGGTGGCGTGCACGGGGTGCACCCCGATCAGTTCCGCGTTTCGGACCAGCGGATGAGCCAGCGCGAGGGCGAGCGCGCCCTCGAGTCCACCCGGGACGGCGGTCGGATCGATCCGGACGACGTGATGGTTGGAGAGGTCGGGGCGTCCGTCCTTCGGGGCCACCGGTGCGTTGGGGAACTGCGGTCGGATCGAACGCGATCCGATGAGCTCCAGCAACGTGGCGGTTTCGGGAGAGACATCCCGGAGCGGTCCTCCGTCCACCCGGCTCGTCTGGATCGCACGCGTTCCGGCCCGCCTGAATTCGATCACGAGCTGGTCGGGCATGACCAGATCCGCCGGGGCGTCGGCGACGGGGGCGGGGATGACCCGGGGGGCCGCATCACGAGCCGGCGTCGTTGGTGGGATCGCCGCGATCGTGGCGCTGCAGACGCCGATGGCGATGATCGAGGTCACTGTGCTCTTCATGGTCCTGCTCCGGAATGGTGAGCGAAGGCGGGGGGCCCGCACTCGAATTGGGGGCGCCGGCGACCTGAGGCCCGTCCTGTCTGGACGAGCGATCCGACGCGGGAATCAAATTGGTTCGAGGGGCGACTGCAGGCCTCGGATCGCATCGCGACGAGGTGTCTTCAAAACCCATGAATCGGGGGTTTCGGACGAGCGTGCAGGTCATGTCTGGCGGTGCGCCGCCGTTTTCGGACATGTCGATCCCCAGAAGCCTAGGAACTCATCCCATCGCGTTTCGCGACGAAGGGACATGGGATCCTCGGCCCGTGGAAAATACTTGCGAGGTTCCGGGGTTGGCAACGTAAATTTCCCATATTTCCCAAATTTACATTCGAAGCGCATCGAGGGCCGGAAACCGCCGGCCCGGCTACCATTCGCGGCTTCGAACACCGATACGAACCTCCGAGGTCGCCATGTCCCAAGAAGTCAGCAGCATCGCCGTCATCGGCGCCGGAACCATGGGTTCCGGCATCGCCCTCATCGCCGCCACCAGCGGCATCGGCGCCTTCCAGGTCGACGTTTCGACCGACCAGTTGGATCGAGCGAAGGCGTATCACGCGAAGGTCCTCGGGCGTAACGTCCAGAAGGAGCGGATGACGCAGGCGGAGATGGACGCGGCGCTCGCGCGAATCACTTACGTCGGCGACATGGCCGACGCCAGGACGGCGGACTGGGCCGTTGAAGCGGCCACCGAGAATCCGGAAGTCAAGGCGAAGATCTTCCAGTCGATGCGGGCGACGTTTCCCGAACACGCCGTCCTCGCGACCAACACCAGTTCGATCTCCATCACGCAGATCGCCACCGCGACGGGGGATGCCNCGGATCGCGTGGTCGGCATGCACTTCTTCAATCCGGTCCCGGTGATGAAGCTCGTGGAGGTCATCAAGGGACTCGCGACCAGCGAGGAGACCGTCGCCCGCACCGTCGCGCTCGCCGAACGGATGGGCAAGACCGCGATTCCCGCGAACGACCGCGCCGGATTCGTCTCGAATCGCGTCCTGATGCCGCTCATCAACGAGGCGTTCCTCGCCTGGATGGAGGGCGTCGCGGAGCCCGAGGCGATCGACGAGATCATGAGGTTGGGCTGCAACTTCCCGATGGGACCGCTTCGGCTCGCCGACTTCATCGGGCTCGACGTCTGCCACGACATCATGATGGTGCTCTACCGAGAGCTCGGCGATCAGAAGTTCTTCCCCTGCCCGCTGCTCCGGCAGCTGGTGACCGCGGGGCGACTCGGCGACAAGACCGGACACGGGGTCTACGACCACAGCCGGTGAGGCCCGTCGATCGTCGGCGTCGCGAACGGGAGGTCAGTGGGCCCAGTTGCCCAGCAGGATCGCCAGATCGCCGCCGTCGACGATGCCGTCGCCGTTGAAATCGCCACCGAGGCTCCCATCGGTTCCCCAGAGGGAATTGAAGTGACCCAGGTCGACGCCGTTCACCACGCCGTCACCGTCGAAATCCCCGCGGAGCGGTTCGCAGGCGTCAGGGACGCCGTCGCCGTCCTGGTCGCCGAGCTCGCCTCCGATGATCTCCGCGGCATCGAGTCGACCATTGCCGTCGCAGTCGGGGAGCGGAAACTCAAGGACCTCGCCGGCGTCGAGTCCATTCGTATCCGCGCGGGGCGCGGAGATCAGAATCCGATCGGCTCCCATCGCCGCACCGATGCCGAAGAAGGCCGAAGCCTCGGGCTGATCCGGTCGCAGGCGGACTGCGGGCCCCCATTCCAGATCGTGGCGTTCGAGGATCCAGCCACTTCCCGCCTCGATGATGCCGTCCACCTCGGCGGCGTAGCCTCCGGCGTAGAGACGGGCGCCGTCGTCGGAAAGGATGCAGGGAAACCCGAAGCCTTGTATTCCCTCGACCTCCCCGGGGCCGATCCGTCGATCGAATCGAGGTTCGCCGTCGACGATGTGATGGACGTGCACCGCGCCGACGTCGACGCCGAAGGCGTCCTCGAAAGGGGCGCCCACCACGAGCGCGTCACCGGCGAGGTCGATCCACTCGCCGAACACCTGATAGGGCTCCGGATGAACCGGTATCAGCATCGTGTCGAGTTGCCAGAGGTCACCGACCGCGCGGTGCAGGGCCACGCCTCCGTGCCGGAAACCGTTCGCGCTGACCAGTCCTGACGCCCCGATCGCGAGAAGCTCGCCTTCGACCGCGACGGATCTTCCGAAATAGGCGGCGACCCGCGGTCCGGGCAGTCCGAGTCGCTGTCGGGCCACCCAGGTCCCCGCGTTTCGATGAAAGATCCAGACGCCACCTTCCGCGTCGTCTTCGACGGATTCGAGATAGGCGTTGACGACGACCTCGTCGGACGAACGGCCGAAACAGAGCGTGAGGCCGAAGAGCGCATTCGAATTCTCCGCGACGGGTGGGCGCAGTTTGGCCTCGAACCTCCAGATCCCGTCGAGGAGTCGGAACACATAGGCCGAACCCGACCAGAATCCAAGATCGTCGTCACCCGGAGCACCTACCAGCATCACATCCCTCCGAATGGCCACCGGAAGGCCGAAGTGGTCTCCAGGAGCGGCGTCCGGCGCGACGAGAACCTGTCGATGCCGCCATTCGCCGGCGTCTCGTCGATACACGTGGACGGCACCCGCTTCCGCGACGTGGGCATCACGATCGGCGCCGATCGCCAGCCACTCGCCATCGAGATCGAGGCGATTGCCGAAGGTGGCCCCCTCGACCGACCGGAGCGGCATGACCTCGCCCGAAGCAGCGAGATCGGTGGCGACCGAAGTCCCTTCGAAGGCGATGACCCCCGCAACGAGGGTGATCAGACGAAAGATCGAGGCGTTTGATGGCATGAGCAGGCTCCATCGAGGCCGTGAGCGACCTCGAACCCCGGTTACGAACCTCTTGCTCGACCTCCGGTCGTCCGAAAAAATCGCTCGGACGGCCAGCACGATCCACGACAGGCGTGGATCGTTCGAGGGTGAAGGTAATCCGGGATGAATCCAAGCCTTGGTTTAGGTTGGTGGGATTCGCGAGCCGCCTGCCGATATCATGAGACGGTCCTTCAACCCCTCGAACGAGCAACCATGAGCACTCTGAAACCTTCGAGCCACGCCGGTCAGTCTTCGCCCGATCGTCCGGACCCCGAGACGGTCTCCCTTTCGGGATACGAGATCGACAGCCTCTACGGCCCTGGCGCCGTCCCGACCACGGATCCGAAGAACCCCGGTGCGGCGGATCCGAGGATCGCGACCCCCGGGGAATACCCCTTCACCCGAGGCGTGCATCCCACGATGTATCGATCCCGACTGTGGACGATGCGACAGTTCGCGGGGTTCGGCTCGGCGGACGACACGAACGCTCGGTTCAAGTACCTCCTCGAGAACGCCACCGGAACCAAGGCGAACACCGGTCTTTCCACCGCGTTCGACCTCCCGACCCTCATGGGTCGGGACTCGGATGATCCGCTCTCCTCCGGCGAGGTCGGCCGATGCGGCGTCGCGATCGACACCATCGACGACATGCATCGTCTATACGCGGACATCCCGATCGGCGACGTCACGGTGAGCCAGACCATCAACGGTCCGGCGTGCGTGATTTGGGCGATGTATCTCGGCATGGCCCGCGAACGCGGCATCGACTGGAAGAATCTCGGCGGCACCCTGCAGAACGACATTCTGAAGGAGTTCCACAGCCAGAACGAGTTCATCTACCCCCCCGAAGCCAGCGTGAAGCTGGTGGTGGACACGATCGAGTACGCCACGAAGCACGTCCCGAGATGGAACTCGGTCTCGATCTCCGGCTATCACATCCGGGAGTCAGGGTCGACCGCGACGCAGGAACTCGCCTTCACCCTTCGCGACGGGATGGAATACGTCGAAGCCGCGATGTCGCGCGGGCTCGACGTGGATCTCTTCGCTCCGCGACTGTCGTTCTTCTTCAACAGTCACAACGAGTTCTTCGAGGAGATCTGCAAGCTCCGCGCCGCCCGCCGAATCTGGGCGAAGGCGATGAAGGAACGGTTCGGTGCGAAGAACGAGCGATCCTGGTGGATGCGCACGCACGTGCAGACCGCGGGTTGTTCGCTCACCGAGCAGCAGCCGCTCAACAACGTGATCCGGGTCGCCTACCAGGCGATGGCGGGGGTGTTGGGGGGCTGTCAGAGCCTGCACACCGACTCGATGGACGAGACGCTCGGACTGCCGACCGAGACGGCGGTCCGAGTCGCGCTGCGGACCCAGCAGATCCTCGCCCACGAGACGGGTGTTCACCGGACCGTCGATCCGCTCGGCGGCTCGTGGTTCGTCGAGGCCCTCACCGACCGCATGGACGCCGACGCCGAGGAGATCATCTCGACGATCGACGACATGGGCGGGGTCGTCGCCGGGATCCACAAGGGTTACTTCCGAAGGGCGATCGCCGAAGCGAGCTATCGAACCGGGCAGGAGATGGAAGCCGGAGACCGAGTGGTCGTCGGCGTCAATGCCTACACCGATGGCAACGACACCCAGCAGGTCGAAATCCTGCAGATCCCGCACGAGGTGGAATCGATTCAGTGCGATCGGCTCACGGCCTACCGGCGAGAACGGGACGCCGACGTCGTGGCCCGCTCGCTCGATGCGATCCGGGACGCGGCGCGAGCCGGCGACAACGTGATGGATGGTCTGGTCGAGGCATCGCTCCAGCGNTGCACGCTCGGCGAAATGGTTCAGGCCCTCGGCGACATCTACGGTCGGTACACCGGTGGCCCCGAGTGGTGATCGGGCAGGCGGGACTCAACGCCCGTTTCACGGGTTGGTCGGCTTCCGGATGAATTCAGGCGGCCTGGTCGGGCGATCCTTATCCAGCGCAAGATCGACCCNAAGATCCCGCCTCAACGTCATCAAACGGACGTTTTACGGCCGCATGAGCCCGGTCGCATCCTTCTCGGGTCGGTGGAATCGCTTCGATTCGCTGGCTTTTTTCGGTGCAACTTGACGATTTCGCGTACGATTCGCCGTTCGATGGGGTGTCCGGATCGCCGGATACATCGAAACCTCCGAGCGCAGATTCGCCCTGATGGTCGCTTTCGGAAATCGCACAGCAGGGCAGAGATCACGCTCATGAAGCTCTTCGTTGGAAACCTCCCNTTTAGCGCTACTGAAAACGAAATCCGCGACGCCTTCGAGGCCCACGGTGAAGTTTCGGATGTCGCCGTCATCACCGATCGCGAGACCGGTCGTCCCCGTGGATTCGCCTTCGTCGAGATGTCCGACTCCGGCCAGGCCAACGCCGCGATCGAGGCCTTGAACGGCCAGGACTTCGGCGGTCGCTCCATCAACGTCAACGAGGCCCGTCCTCGTGAAGATCGCCCCCGCGGCGGTGGCGGTGGTGGTTACGGCGGCGGCGGCGGTGGTGGCCGCGGCGGCGGCGGCGGTGGCCGCGGCGGTTGGCGCTGAATATCGCATCTGCGGTAACATAAGGTTCGAAGATGCGGGCGGCGCTTCGGCGCCGCCCGCTTTCCTTCCCAGAGCCTATCATCGCACTCACGCTATTTCGTCAACTTGAACTGGTAGATCCTTGAGCACGATCAGCAACCCCTCGACGCACGCACCTTCTCCAGAATCCGCTTCGGAAATCGATGGTTACGTCGGCCTTCCGCTTGGGAGCCGAATCGCGAACCTTTTCGCGATCCTCCTACCGATGGTCGGACTCGTCGTTGGAATCGTGTATTTCTGGGGGAACGGCGTCAGTTGGCCCCAGCTCGCCCTGATGACGGTGATGTACATCGCGACCGGCATGGGTATCACGGTCGGCTATCACCGGCTGTTCACCCACAAGTCCTTCAGTGCCGGGCCGGTCGTCACATCCGCGATCGGAATCCTCGGATCAATGGCCGCCGAAGGTTCGCTGCTTCGCTGGTGCGCCGCACACCGGCGTCATCACCAGTTCAGCGACCACGACGGTGACCCGCATTCCCCGCATCTTCACGATCACGGTCACGGCCTTCGCGGGATCATCAGCGGATTCTATCACGCCCACATGGGCTGGATCTTCGATCCCCCGGGGGAGTCGCTCGATCGTTACGTTCCGGATCTGATCCGGGACCGGCGGATCCGCAGGATCAGCGAGTTGTTCCCCCTCTGGGTAGCGCTTGGATTCGTGATTCCCGCGTTGCTCGGTGGATTGCTCAATCTGGCGATCGGGGCTCCGTTCTGGACCGGCGTCTTCCTCGGCTTCATCTGGGGCGGCCTCGTCCGAGTCATGGTGGTCCACCACATCACGTGGAGCGTCAATTCCGTCTGTCACATCTGGGGTTCCCAGCCCTACCGGAGTGGAGACGAGAGCCGGAACAACGTCGTGGTCGGTGTGCTGGCCCTGGGTGAAGGCTGGCACAACAACCACCACGCGTTCCCCACCTCGGCCCGTCACGGCCTCGAGTGGTGGCAGTTCGACTCAAGCTGGATGGTGATTCGAGGACTTCAGGCCCTGGGGCTGGTTCGGAACGTCCGTGTTCCGACCGCCGAACGCAAGGCCGCGAAGTTGCGTAACGCGCCGCCCGCGGCCCCCAAGATCCGCGACGCCGCCTGAGGTCGTCAGGAGCGGGAGGGGTTCTGGGGGCGTTCCGGGTGTGGTAGCCTCCGAGGCAGGAGATGCCTCGCTCATGACTCGTGAACCCCGCGACGCTTCGGCGCCTTTCACAAACCAGTTCTCCCTCGCGGGGCGGACGGCGCTGGTGACCGGCTCCACGACCGGACTGGGGCGGGCGATCGCTCAGAGTCTCGGCGATGCCGGCGCCAAGGTCGCCCTGAATTATTTCAACGATCGAGACCGCGGCGAGGCCGCTTTCGAGCAGTTCCGATCACAAGGCGCCGAAGGGTGCCTGGTACGTGGTTCCGTGATCGACGGTTCCGACATCGACCGGATCGTCGAGGAAGTCGAGGCCACGCTCGGCGGGATCGACATCCTCGTGTTGAACGCGACGCCGGATCAGCCGCACCATCCCATCGAGGCGTACGACTGGGACTTTCACCAGTCGATGATCGACTACTTCATCAAGAGCCCCCATCTCCTCGCCCGGGCGGTCCTTCCCGGCATGAAGANGCGCCGTTGGGGCCGGATCATCAATCTCGGCAGCGAGGTCGTCGCGCTGGGGGTGGGCAACTTCAGCCCCTACGTGGCGGCGAAGGCGGGTCAGAACGGCTGGAACCGTTCCATGGCCACCGAGCTTGCCCCGTGGGGGATCACCGTCAACATGGTGTCGCCGGGCTGGATCCCGGTCGAGCGGCACGAGAAGGATCCGCAGTCGGCGAAGGACGAGTATTTCGCCCGGATCCCGATGGGCCGTTGGGGGGTGCCGGAGGACGTCGGCGGCACCGTGACCTTCCTCGCGGGCGACGCCGCGAACTTCGTCACCGGACAGAACATCCACGTCAACGGCGGCATGACCGTCCACTGATTCGCAGGAGAACTTCAAACATGACCATCTCGCACCGCATCCTCCTCTCCATCATTCCGCCCCTGCTTCTTCTCGTCGGTTGCGGCGACACGAATCCGAATGCGGGAACCGAAAAGGCCGAAACCGCACCGGCCGCCGCCGATCGACCGCGTCTGGCCTACGTCACCAACGGTGTCGCGGATTTCTGGACCATCGCGAAGGCGGGGGCGGACACCGCGGGCGTCGATTTCGATGCCGACGTCGACGTGCTGATGCCGACCGGCGGCGTCACCGATCAGAAGCGGATGCTGGAGGATCTGGTGACGCGACAGGTCGACGGCATCGCGGTCAGTCCGATCGATCCAGGCAACCAGATCGACGTGATCGACGCGGCGGCGGCCCGGACCCCCGTCATCACGCACGACTCGGACGCGCCCGGGTCGACCCGTCGCTGCTACATCGGCATGGACAACTACGACGCGGGCCGGATGTGCGGCAGACTCGTGAAGGAGTCGCTTCCCGACGGCGGCGAGATCTACATCTTCGTGGGCCGCATCGAACAGGACAACGCCCGGCGGCGGCGGCAGGGGGTCATTGACGAACTGCTCGGCCGGTCATCCGATCCGGAGCGGTTCGACGAACCCGGCGCGCCGATCGAGGGCTCGGAATACACCATCCTCGGAACGCTCACCGACCAGTTCGATCGCGCCAAGGCCAAGGCGAACGTCGAAGACGTGCTCAGCCGTCACCCGGGGGTCGACGGCCTCGTCGGGCTCTTCGCCTACAACCCGCCGCTGATCCTCGAAGCGCTCGAGGGCGCGGGAAAGATCGGCGAGATCGAGGTGATCGCGTTCGACGAGGACGACGAGACCCTCCAGGGGATCATCGACGGCTCGGTGGCGGGGACCGTCGTTCAGAATCCCTACATGTACGGCTACAAGTCGATCGAGGTGCTCTCGAAGATCGCGCGAGGCGAGGATCCGGGCATACCCGCCGACGGCATGATCGCGATTCCGGCCCGAACCATCCGCGCCGCCGACGTCGAGGCCTTCTGGACCGATCTCAGGAAGAAGACCGGAAAGCAGTGACCTTCGATCCGTCCTTCGCGAAATCGAATCGCCCGTGATCCTCCAGGCTCGCAACATCGTCAAACGGTACCCCGGCGTGCTGGCGCTCGACCGGGTCGACCTCGACGTGACCGCGGGCGAGATCGTCGCGGTGGTGGGAGAGAACGGCGCAGGCAAGAGCACGCTGATGAGGATTCTCGCCGGCGACGTCGCCCCCGACGAGGGACGTCTGCTCGTCGACGGCGAGGCGATCCGATTCGGATCCCCCCGGGATGCGATCGATGCCGGAGTCGTGCTCATCCATCAGGAACTGAGTCTCGCCGACAACCTCGACGTGGGGGCGAACATCCTGCTCGGGCGGGAGCCTCGCACCGGCCCGTTCCTGCGTCGGGCCGAGGCGACGACGCGGGCGACCGCGGCGCTCCGGGCGGCGGGACTCGATCTCGAACCGTCCCGATCCGTCGCCGACCTCGGCATGGGCACCCGCCAGCTGGTCGAGATCGCGAAGGCCCTGTCCACCGAAGCGCGGATGCTGATCATGGACGAGCCGACCTCGAGCCTGACCGCGGCGGAGGCCGACCTTCTCTTCGAAACGATCGAACGGCTGCGTGACGAGGGCACCGCGATCGTCTACATCTCCCATCGACTCGGCGAGATCGAACGCCTGGCGGACCGGGTCGTGGTCCTGCGCGACGGACGCTTCGTGAGGTCCTTCGAGCGGGCGGAAGTCACACGCGAACGGCTCGTCGAATCGATGGTCGGACGCGATCTAGACGCGGACGCGGGGCTTCGGGCCGACGTCGTGTTGCCGCCCGGCCCGCCACGGCTGGAGATTCGCGGACTCCGCACCACGCGTCATCCCGCACATGCCGTCGATCTGAAGATCCGCTCGGGCGAGATCATCGCGCTCGCGGGCCTAGTCGGCGCGGGCCGGACCGAGCTCCTCCGAGCCATCTTCGGAATCGATCCACGGGCTTCGGGGGAGATCCTGGTGGACGGCGAGCCCACCCGCATTCGTCAGCCTTCGGATGCGGCGCGGGCGGGGATCGCCCTCGTCCCCGAGGATCGGAAGGCCGACGGACTGCTGCTCGATGAGTCGATCGCGGAGAACCTCGTGCTTCCGGGTCTCGCCCGGACCGCCACCGGCGGCATCCTCCGTCGGCGGCCGGCGGAACGCGGGCTCGCGGAGACGCTGCTGGGCCGGATGGGGGTCCGTCCCGCGATCCCGGATCTCCCGGCCGGTGGTCTTTCGGGTGGCAATCAGCAGAAGGTCGCGGTCGGTCGGTGGGTGGGGTGTGAACCGAACGTCTTCCTGCTCGACGAGCCCACCCGGGGTGTGGACGTGGGGGCGAAGGCGGAGATTCACGCGTTGCTCGATCGGATCGCTCGAAGCGGGGCGGCCGTGATCGCCGCCAGCAGCGAGATGGAGGAACTTCTCGCGGTCTCGGACCGGGTCGTGGTGATGCACGAGGGGCGGATCGCCGGAGAACTCACTCGACACGAGGCGACGGAGTCGGCGATCATGCGGCTTGCCACCGGAGGCGTCGGTTCCGGCGACGTTCGACGATCGGAGACCGCGTCGTGAAGAGTTCCCGGAAGATCCTCGGCGTGTTCAGCCTGCTGCTCGTGACCTGCATCGCGACCTCGGCGCTGACGCCCTACTTTCTGACCGCGTACAACGTCGAGAACCTGCTCCGACGGACCTCGCTCTTCGGTGTGATTTCGATCGGGGCGGCGTTCGTGATCATCGTGGGGGGGATCGATCTCTCGATCGGATCGGTGGTGGCGCTGGTCGGCTGTCTTCTTCCCTGGTTGCTCGTCGAGCACGGGGTGCCGATCTGGTTCGCCGTTCCCAGCGTGCTTCTGCTGGGGCTCCTGCTCGGGCTCTGCCACGGGATGCTGGTGCAGCGGGTGCGTCTGCAACCGTTCATTGTCACCCTCTGCGGGCTTCTCATCTACCGGGGACTGGCCCGCGGCATCACGGGCGACCAGACCGTCGGATTCCAGAACGGATACAAGGGCCTGCGAAGCATCGTGAAGACGCGATTCGAGGTTCCCGGGCTCGACGGCTTCGCGATTCCCTCGACGCTTCTGATCCTGATGGTGATCGCGACCCTCGCCATCGTCTTCCTGCGGTTCACGGTCTGGGGACGGCACCTGCTCGCCACCGGGCGCAACGCGTCCGCGGCCCGCCACGGCGGGGTGCGGACCGATCGGTACGTCGTGCTCGCCTACGTGATCTGCGCCGGGCTCGCGGGGCTCGGGGGCATGCTCTTCATCCTCGATGTCGGCAGCGCCCAGCCCGCGGACTTCGGAAACTTCTACGAGCTCTTCGCNATCGCCGCCGCGGTGCTCGGCGGCTGCAGCCTGCGAGGGGGCGAGGGGTCGGTGATCGGTGTGATCATCGGCGCCGCGTTGATGCAGGTGCTCCAGAACGCGATCACCCTGATCGACTGGATTCCCGACAACATCCAGTACGCAGTCATCGGCGCGGTCATCATCGCGGGCGCGATCTCGGACGAGGGATTCCGAAGGTTCGTGCTTCGAAGGCGGGTCGAGTCACCTTGAATCGATCCAACCGATACCATCGGAAGACCCCAACCCTGGAGATCCGTCCATGCGTCATGTCCCGTTCGCCGTTCTCGCCTGTCTCTTCGCCGTCGCCGGAGGTTGTTCGGTGAACACGGCCCGCGTCGAGACCACGTCATGGGGCGTTGTGGACGGGGCGACCGCCCGTCGATACACCCTTCGGAACGAACGGGGGATGGAGGTCGATCTCTGCGACTACGGTGCGATGGTGACCAGCGTCCGGGTTCCCGATCGGGACGGACGGACCGTCGACGTGGTGCTTGGTTTCGACTCCGTCGAGGAGTATCCCGAGAAGAGCCAGTACTTCGGCTGCTCGGTGGGCCGCGTGGGGAACCGCATCGCCGGCGGAACCTTCGAACTCGAGGGGGCGACCTACGAGCTCGCCTGCAACAATGCACCGAATCATCTGCACGGTGGCGAGCGAGGTTTCGACAAGCACGTCTGGGACGCCACCGAGATCTTCACGACCAAGGGACCGGGGATCCGGTTCACCCGGACCAGTCCCGACGGCGAGGAGGGATACCCCGGGACCCTGGCGGCCGAGGTCGTCTACCTACTCACCGAGAAGAACGAACTGATCGTCGACATGACGGCGACCGCCGATGCGGCCACGCCCTGCAATCTGGTTCACCACACCTACTGGAATCTCGGCGGGCACGACTCGGGAAGCATTCTCGATCATGTTCTGGTCGTCGGAGCCCAGCGTTACACGCCGATCGACGACACGTTGATCCCGACCGGTGAACTCGCCGCGGTGGAGGGTACGGCCCTCGACTTCAGGGTGGCGAAACCGATCGGAAGAGACATGGACGCCTTCCCGGCGAGTGAGGACGGGCCCGGCGGATTCGATCACAACTTCTGCCTCGACGGCGCACCCGGTGAATTCCGCGACGTCGTGATGCTCGGTGATCCCGGGACCGGAATCACCATGACCATCGCCTCCGACCAGCCGGGGCTCCAGTTCTACACCGGCAACTACCTCGACGGAATCGCCGGCAAGTCGGGGGCGGTCTACGAGCGGAACGACGGCGTGTGTCTGGAGACCCAGGCCTGGCCGGACGCCATCAATCATCAAGGCGAGCCCGAATGGCCTGACGTGGTCCTCCAGCCCGATGGGACCTACCGGCACATCATGGTCCACCGGTTCACCACGAGGTGACCGACGGGTTGGAAGGCGCCGGCCGAAGGCATCACCGCGGTCGAACGCGCCCGCTCCGACTGTTCGTGTTGCTGCTCCTGGGAGGCGTCGCCTCCGTGGGCGTGGCCCTTTTCGCGGCCCTGGCCAACTCGAGGGAGACGGCGACCCTCCACTGGCATCCGACGGACGCGGACGATTTCCTGTGGTGGAACGAATCGATGCCGGTCGGGCGTGATCTCGACTGGACGTTGGTGGACCCTCGTCGTCGACGCGTCCATCTCGGCCTGGAGTCGATCACCCTCGAGGCGAGGGCGATTTCCCGGGAGACGGGACAGCCGGATGTCGCGACGGCGGAGCGGATTCGAGCCGGATGGCCCCGTCCGTGCCTGGAGGGCGTCACGTGGTTCCTGATGCGGGCGACGAGTCCTCCCTCTTCGCCGGAGATCGTGGACGAAGGGCTGTCGCCGATCGATCTCGGGAACGGAGCCCGGTTGATCCCGACCCGGCTGATCATGGGGGGGCTCATCGTCGATTCGATCGTGATGGCGACGGTCTTCGCAGGATTCGGTCGGATTCCCTCCGCGACGCGACGGATTCGGGGTGTCTTCAGACGTCGGGCCGGTCGTTGTCCGACCTGTGGCTATCCGGGGCTCGAGGTTCGATGCTCCGAGTGTGGATTTCGACTCGACGAGCCCCGGGGGTCGTGTTGACCTCGTGCCGATGACCGGGGACCATCGGACACCGGATCGTCGCACCCCGTGCCGTTCCTCCGTCCTCCCCCCGCAGGCCGAGACCATGCCGACCTTCAAGGCCCCCAAGGGCACCCGCGACTTCTATCCCGAGGACATGGCGGTCCGCCGTCACATCGAGGCCGCCTGGCGCAGCGCTTCGATCCGGCACGGGTTCGAGGAGATCGAGGGGCCCACCTTCGAGCAACTCGGGCTTTACACCGTGAAGAGCGGCGACGGCATCGTGAGCGAACTGTTCTCGTTTCGCCGATCGGGTGGGACCGACGACTACGCGCTTCGTCCGGAATTCACGCCGACCCTCGCCCGGATGGTCGCGGCCCGCGGCGGGAGCCTGCCCCGACCGGTCAAGTGGTTCGCGATCCCTTCCCACTTCCGGGCGGAACGCCCGCAACGCGGCCGGCTTCGCGAGTTCTTCCAGTGGAACGTCGACATGCTGGGCCTCGACGATCCCTCCGCGGATGCGGAGGTCCTCTCGACGGGGCTGACGGCGCTCGACGCCCTTGGAATCCGCCCCGACGTCGCCACCGTTCGATTGAGTCACCGGGATGCGGTCGCGTCCGCGTTGGAGGCCCTGGGCGTCGA
Source organism: Phycisphaerae bacterium (assembly GCA_002690755.1). Taxonomy (GTDB): domain Bacteria; phylum Planctomycetota; class Phycisphaerae; order Phycisphaerales; family SM1A02; genus UBA12014. Next base: position 19,731 of record NZFT01000053.1, on the reverse strand, counting down.
TCGTGAATCGATGCACGCGGCGTTCCAGCTGCTCGATCGTCGAGACAAGCTCCCGCCCGAGGATTTCGCGAAGAAGGCCGGGGCGCTCGGGCTCGACGCGACCGGGCTCGCGGCCCTCGACCGACTCGCCCGGATTCGGAGACCGGTCATGGTCGATCTCGCCGAGATCGCCGCGGAGACCGGGGTGCCGGTCGCGGCGTTCGAGCCGATGATCGCACTGCGCGAATCGCTCCAAGATGCCGGCGTGTCCGACTGGTGCGAGTGGGACCTGGGAATCGTCCGCGGGCTCGCCTACTACACGGGCACCGTCTTCGAGGTCCACGAGACCGGTGGCGGAGAACGCGCGATCGCGGGTGGTGGTCGGTACGACGGACTCGTGGAATTGATGGGCGGACCTCCGACCAGCGGGGTCGGATTCGGGATGGGAGACGTCGTGCTCGGACTGGTGCTGCGGGATCGCGGCCTGCTCGAGGGCATCAAGCCGCCCCGTCCCTCCGTCTTCGTGCTGGTGGCGGACGATGAAGCGGAGCGTCCGGCGGTCCGGATCCTCGCGTCGCTTCGTCAGGCCGGCGTCCATGCACGTCGGAGCTACCGGGCGACCCGCAACGTCGGCAAGCTGATGTCGGAGGCGAGCCGCGCCGGCGCGGGTCATGCGGTGATCGTGGGCCGGGAACTGGAGGACGGGGTGGTGGTGGTCAAGGATCTCCGAGGCGGAGGCCAGGAGACCGTTCCGGTCGACGCGCTGGTCAGGATGTTCTCCGGTGGAGATGGCGAATGATCACGACCTTTGCCATTCTCGTCAGCATGCTCGTCGGCCTCGCCGCATCGACGCCGCGGCAGTCCGGGCCGCCCTCCGCGCGGTCGGGTGACGATCTCGTGCCGCAACCGGCGATCGACGCGAACGACGACGACTCGAACGACGGCGTCCGGAGTCCACCCGCGGTGGCATCGCGCACCGGTGTCACCGCCGTGCTGTCGACGCTCGACGCACCGCCTCCGGGATTCGACGGCAAGTCCCGGATCCTGCTGATCCCGGGCCGTGGTCTGCAGGGTTGGCGAGGCGTGGAGATCGAGGACGATCTCGACGGCTGGCGGGTCGACGAGAAGGGCAACCTGCTCGCCGGTCCGCGGGACATCGAGACCACCGAGTCCTATCGGGACTTCCAACTCCACTTCGAGTACTCGCTTCCCCGGACGCCGGGCCGGATCGGCGTGCACGCGGCGGCCACCCGGATCCGCCTGCACGATCGATACCGGATCGAATTCCGCAACGATTACGGAAGACCCGCCCGATCTTCGGGGACGGGATCGGTGCTGGAGCACGCCACGCCGGTGGTCAATGCGGCGCTCCCCGCCCCCGGGTGGCAGCCGGTGGACATCTACTTCCGCGGCCCGCGGTTCGACGCCGGCGTGATCACGGAGCCGGCTCGAATCACCATGATGGTGAACGGCGTACTGGTGCAGAACAACGTCTCCCTGCTGCCGGCCGCCGACGATGAGCAACCGTCGTCCGACGCGAGTCGAATCGTCCTGGAGGGCTGCGACCTTCCGATCTACTTCCGGAACCTCTGGATTCGACCGTCGTGATCGATGCCGCACACCTGCTCGTCGTCGTCGCCACCGACCATGAGGCTGCGCCGTTTCGCGAGGCCGGGCTGCGAACGGTGGTCTCGGGGGTCGGTCGCGTGAATGCGGCGGTCGCGACCACGCTCGCGGTCCAGGGGCTCGTATCACCACCCCTCGTGATCGCCTCCGGCATCGCGGGCTCACTGCCTCGCGCCGACGTGATGTCCATCGGGGACGTCGTGATCGGCGACCGAGCGATCGCCGCGGACGAAGGCATCCGCACGCCGACCGGATTCCAATCGATCGCGGAGATGGGTTTTCCGCTGGCGAGATTCATGGACGACGATGCGGTCCGCGCGGATGCCGGTCTCGTCGGATGGCTCGAGTCCCGACTGCCGGGCGCGGTGGTCGGGCCGATCGCGACCGTGGGGACCTGTTCCGGGACCGACGCCGCAGCGTCCGAACTGGCAACGCGGACCGGAGCCCTCGCCGAGGCGATGGAAGGGGTGGGGGTCCTCCAGGCGGCCCGATTGCTGGGGGCGCGTGCCGCGGAGGTCCGGGTGATCTCGAACGGGACCGGTGACCGAGTTCGGCAGGTCTGGGATCTTCCCAGCGCGTTCGCGACCCTCGGGACGCTGGCGACGGCGCTCGCTTCGGGCTGATGGGACTGCGCTGATTGCGCGGGATGCGCGGTTTCCGGACCTCCCCGCAAAGGTCGGATGACCGACTTCACTGCAAGCAGCGTGTTCGACCAACCGTTCGGGCCCCGCTCAACAGGCCGTTCCGAAGGACCGATGCCATCTCTGGTACGCGGATGTTCCTCCACGTGCCTGGAGATGCATCACATGCGCATTCGGAGGATATTCTCGAAGACGGTCTCTCCGGTGGTCGCCGACTTCGGCGCCGCCTCGGTGAAACTTCTTCAGGTCGCCGACGGCGATGTTCCGTCGATCGTGGCCGCGGCCGAGATCGACATCCCGGATGAGGCTCGGGGCAACGTCGATCGTCGCTTCGCCTTCCTCGCCGAGGAACTCCCCGGCGTTCTTCGTCAGCATGCCTTCGAGGGCAAGCGGGTGATCTGTTCCCCCGCAAGCTCCCATTTCATCGTTCAACAGACCAGGATCGACGAATCCAGTCCGCTCGGCCCCGACGATCAGGTCGCGGCGGAGGTGGCCGGCCGGATGAACTGTCTTCCCAAGGCGGTCGTCGCAAGATCCTTTCCGATTCCCGGAAGCGAGCGAGACCGGGTGGTCCTCGCGATCGCCCGCGACGACGTGATGCGCCACGTCGACCTCTTCAAGCGATGTCGCCAGGATCTGGTGGGGGTCCAGCCCGATCAGGTCCCCATGATCCATGCCTTCGACCATCTCCACCGACGCGACGAGGATCGTTCGATCAGCACGATGTACGTCGACGCCGGCTGGGGTGCGGTGAAGGTGGCGGTGGCTCGGGGCGGCGAACTCGTCTTCGCTCGAATCATCCACATCGGTGGCCGTCAGTTCGACGAAATCGCCGCGACGACCTGGGGTTGCACCACCTCCGACGCCCGCGAGCGTCGACGGCGGGCCGAAACGACCACCGTCGCTCCGCGACCGGTCGACGTTCCGGCGACCGCCGATCCGGGCGCCGGCTCGGTCATGCTCCGAGCCGGCATGGCGAAGGCCGATGCCGATCGTGGTCGCGCCGAACTCGACGAGGCCGAGGTCGTCGCGATCACCGAGGATCGCCGAATCGGCGACTCGCCGCCGACGCTCTCCGGTGTGATGACCGCGTGTCCGCAGCCGGATTTCATCGAAGTGCATGAAACCATCGCGGACGAACTCTCGATGTGTGCCCGGTACGCACAGGCGTCGCTGGGCGGTCCGATCGACCGGATGGTGATGCTCGGAGGCGAATCGCACAGTCGACGGTTCGCAGGCCACCTCGCGCGTCGACTCGGAATCAAGACAAGCGTGGGCGATCCCGTTCGCAGACTGCTGGACCAGACGCCGACCGGAGTCGGCCCGCTCGAGCCCGGTCGGGAGCATCCCGAATGGGTCGTCGCATGCGGATTGTGCGCCATGGGAGCCGCCGCCTGATCGGCTGGAGACGTCATGACCGACAACAAGAACTTCAATTCCGGTTTCCTTCCCGAAGACTACGTCGCGAAACGGGCGGAGCGACGCATGACCGTGCTCGCGGTCACGCTCTTCGTGCTGGTGATGTTCGGAGTGACGACCGCCTTCTGGGTGACCCAGCGCAACTGGACCGGCGTGCGTTCGGCCCGGGCCGCGGTCAACCAGCGTTTCGTCGCGGCGGCCGACCGGATCGCCGAAATGGACGCCTACGAGATGCGGGTCAGTCGCATGGTCGACAAGGCGCACATCGCGGTCGGTCTCGTGGATACCGTGCCTCGATCCAATCTGCTCGCGGAGCTGGTGCGGCAGATGCCCACCGAACTCAGCCTGATGCGGGTGGGGTTGGAGACCGACGAGATCAAGCCGGCGCGGGCGAAGCCCTCGGCGGTCACGACGCTGGGAGCCAGTCGGAAGCAGCGTTCGGCCGAGCCGGATCTCGTGGCGGACGAGCCTCGTCCGGAGCCGCGACGATGGGCTTCGCGGGTGACGCTCGAAGGGCTCGCGCCGTCGCTCGACGAGGTCTCGCGATTCATCGACGCGCTGGTGAAGGTCGAGATCTTCAGACGAGTCAGACTCGATCACACCCAGGAGAAGGAGATCGACGGTCGCCCGATGCGGGAGTACCGGATCCTCTTCGAAATCGATCCCGAAGCCGACATCCGCGAGACCCGCAGCATCGCGGGCGTCGTCGCCACCGGGACGGAGGATGGACGATGAAGCTTGGCATCCGTGAAATGATCTTCCTGCTGGTGCTCGCCGCGATTCCCGTGGCCGCGTGGTTCTTCGTGTTCGAACCTCGCAATCAGGACATCGAGCAGTCCCGGCGGGAGATCGCCCAGATGGAATCGACGTTGGTCCGACTGGATCAGCTCACGCTCGAGGTCGGCGACGTCCGCAACGCGATCGATGAAGCCGAACTCCGGCTCGCTGATTTCCGGCAGAACATCCCCGACGCGAACGAGGTCGACGACATGCTCGCCGAGATCCATCGGATCGGAGAGCGAAACGCGCTCGGCATCTCCTCGATCCGGGCCCTGAACCGGACCGAGACCCAGGGCTACGCGGAGATTCCGTTGTCGCTCGAGATCGACGGAAGTTTTCGCGGCCTCTACCGCTTTCTCATCGATCTCGAACGACTTCCCCGCATCACGCGGGTCCGGGATCTGAAGCTCCAGCGGAATCTGGTCGAGTCTCGTGGCCGAGTCGACGACGAAGACACCCCCCCGGGGCAGATCGACGCTTCGATGACCGTAGTCATCTACTGCGAAGGTGAATTGGAAGGTGACGCATGAGTGGACTGAACGACAAGCACGGCAGCGACCACGCCGTTGATTCGATCGACGATCCCATGATCCGCGGCGGTACGGTCGACTTCTCGGTCGACGACGGCTTCGCCGAAGCGGTCAAGAGCGGCACGGGTCGGCGGATCGACGCCGGAACCATGCTCTTCATCGGCGTGCTGCTGGCGTCGGCGGCCGGGCTCTGGTCGATGCGGTTCCTCGGACGCGGGGTCGCCGCCACCGGTGAGCCGGGAGACCGGATCGCGGTGGGCAAGTGGATCATCGACGCGGAGAAGGATGGAGCGGTACTCGGTCTCGAGGATCTCCGCGTCCTCGAAAGGCTCGACAAGGATCGCCTCAACGACCTGCAGGTGCCCACCGACGATCTGAAGAAGGAAGAACCCTTCCGGTACTGGGGGGAGATCGATCTGGCCGCGGTGGAGATGACTTCGATGGCCCAGCGCCCGGTCAGCACCATCGATCAGATCAAGGACGCCTTCGACGACACGATCGACGAGATCGGATCGCTGATGAACGTGAGCGCGATTCTCGCGCCCGACTCACCGCGAGCCCAGGCCGTCCTCAACGGTCATCGAATCATGGTCGGGGACGTCTTCGATGTCCCGCACGAGGGCGAGGAGTACGGATTCGAAGTCGAGCGCATCGGCCACGACGGCGTGGTGTTCGTCTCTCGTCTCTCCGAACCGCGACATGCCAGGCGGATCGAAGTCGGTGTGAAGCGCAACTTCTGATCGAACGGCCAGCGAGGGATTTCGGGGATTCGGGATGGCCCGGACTGGAGACGACGTGGGACGATTCGACATCGAGCGACTGCTGCGAGACCTCGGCGAACCATCCGAGGACGCGCCGAAGGAACCCTCCGCCGACGGCGGGTGCGGGTCCGACGCCGTCGGGGACTCCGCGCCGGTCGATCGCGACGCGTCCGGCTCGATGCCGGCCCGCGCCGCCGTCGATTCCAAGGCCCCGGAGACCAGCGTCCGTCCGCCCGATTTCAACACGGGTTCCGGTCTCGACGCCGAGATCGACCCCGCGATGGCGATCGAACATGATCGAGTCCGGCCCACCCGTCCGGATGACGCGCTCCGGGACCTGTTCGTGCCCGATCACGATTCCGCGACCGGCCACCGTGATCTCATCGATCTTCTCCACGCACGCGAGGAGATCGACGACGGAAGCCGCGACACCGCCCGCCGTCTCCAGGCGCAGACGCCGGATCGTCTGCTCGCGGCGATCCTCCTCGAAATGGAGATCGACGAATCGATCGTGCAGCGTGGCGTCGCCGAGATCTCGAAAATCGACTTCGTCAGGGTCGGCGTCGAAACCGTCGACGCCACCCAGATGAAGCGACTGGGCGTCGACTACTGCCTGGAACATCGAGTCATCCCGCTTCGAAGCGAAGGCACCCGCACGGTGATCGGGACCACCAGTCCCGACGACGTCTTCCTGCTCGACGAGTTGAAGCGCCGGCTCGGGGTTTCGGTCGTCAAGCACGTGCTGGTCTGTGGCGGAGAGGTCGTCGATGCGATCCGGGCCCTCGAAGGTGGTGACGACCAGCCCAGCACCGACATCGAGGCGATTCTCGCGGACGTCGAGGAGGATGACGTCGAGTTCGAGAAGACCGAGGAGTCCGAGACCGATCTGGAGCTCGAGGCGGAGAGCTCCCCGGTCGTTCGCTACGTGAACCACATCATCCAGACCGCGCTGCAGGAAGGCGCATCGGACATCCACATCGAGCCCGGCGAGAAGCATCTGAAGGTCCGACTCCGGATCGACGGGATCCTCTACGAGGCCATGACGCCGCCGAAGAAGATGCACGCGGCCCTGACCAGTCGTCTGAAGATCATGGCGAACCTCGACATCGCGGAACGTCGGCTTCCGCAGGACGGACGCATCCGGGCCACGGTGATGAATCGTCGGCTCGATCTCCGACTCTCCACGGTCCCCACCGCCAATGGTGAGAAGACCGTGATGCGAATTCTCGACGATCAGGCGATCCAGGTCTCGCTCGACGATCTCGGCTTCAGCCAGGACACGCTGACGCTCTGGAAGAATCAGATCGATCAGCCGCATGGGATCATCCTGGTCACCGGTCCGACCGGCTCGGGCAAGACGACCACGCTCTACTCGTCGCTCCGTCAGATGGACATGAAGCGGTTGAACATCTCGACCGTCGAGGATCCGGTCGAATACAACCTTCCCGGGGTCACCCAGATCCAGACCCACGCGATGATCGACATGACCTTCGCGCGGGCCCTCAAGGCCCTGCTTCGGCAGGACCCGGACGTGGTGATGGTCGGTGAGATCCGGGACCACGAGACCGCATCGATCGCGGTCCAGGCGGCGTTGACCGGTCACCTCGTGCTGTCGACCCTTCACACCAACGATGCACCGAGCTCGGTCACCCGACTGGTCAACATCGGGGTCGAACCTTTCCTGGTGGGGGCGGCGTTGAACGGCGTGCTCGCCCAGCGGCTGGTCCGACGAATCTGTCCCGCGTGCGTCGAGGACGTGCCGGTCCCCGAGGAGATGCGCGAATTCCTCGTGGTCCACGGGATCGACGGCGCGACGCTTCCGCAGGGCCGAGGGTGCGAGGCGTGTCGCAACAGCGGTTACTCCGGGCGCCTGGGACTCTACGAACTTCTGGTCTTCGACGACCATCTTCGCGATCTCATCGCGTCGAGTCCCAACGTGACCGAGTTCCGTCGCATCTGCTGCGAGCGGGGCATGGTCTCGCTTCGCGAGGACGGATTCCGGAAGGTGCTCGAGGGGCGGACCACGGTGGAAGAGGTCCTCCGGGTCACCGAAGCGACGATCTGAATCGACCGATCGCGGACGGTCAGACGAACGCGGCGACGCTGAGCTGGATCCAGATCGCGATCGCGAAGCCGATCTTGACCACGGTTCCCGCGACTCTGCCCGCAGCGGCACCCGTCGCGGGCTTGACGGTGTCGCGAAGTCCCGCGCCCTCGCGGGTGAGTTCCCCGATCAGCGCGCCGCCTCCGGCGCCGAGGGCGGCGCCGACCAGCGTCCCCACGAGTGGAATGGGAATCACGAACGTTCCGACGATGCCGCCGACGAAGCCGCCGATCAGCGCCCCGACGGTGCCCCGACGACTGGCGCCGCCGGCCTTGGCCCCGGCCGCGCCCGCAAGGAACTCGACGACTTCCGCGGCGGCGGCGAGCAGCAGGGCGATCGCGAACGCCACCCAGCCGAACGTCGGTTCCGAATCCCCCTTCCAGAGCAGTTCGACGACGTCGATCAGGGCCGCGAAGGCGATGATCAGCCAGGTGCCCGGAAGTCCGAGTGCCGCGATCGCGACCAAGACCGCTGAAATCAGAGTGAAGACGATTCCAATCAGGATGGTCATCGGGGCGGTCCTCCAGTGGCTTTGGAAGCGGGTCCTGCGATTCGGGTGACGCGAAGATGGCGATCGGCGATCGTCTCGATCCGATACGTCATCGGAACGGTTGATTGGGACCATCGAACGGTGCATTCCATCAATCGGTCCTTCATCCCGGCGGAGCGCCGAATCTCGCCGACTCGAACCGGGGTCGCCGTGCCGAGCGGCGGGTCCAGCTCGACGGGCCCTCGTTCGGGCCGTTCCAGCCAGATGCCACGATGGTCGTCGATCCGCTCGAGGGCCGCGGTCTCACCGACGTCGAGGTGATCGGGTCTCCGGTGAATTCGGAAGGTGGGCACCACGCGGGCGTCATCGGGTGTCTCGAGACCGGCTTCCAGCAACCAGTCGAAATGGGGGGCCGGGCCTTCCGGAGCCGGCTCATGTCGGAGAATCGACGTTCGGAGCATTGCGTGATCGATCCGGCCGGGGGTCGAGGGTGATCGCGGGGGGGGCCGCTCCACCGTATCATGCGACGATCGGGGAGGTGGCGTTCCCCGAATTCGCCAGAGCCCGATTGCGCAGGAGTCTTCATGAACCCCTTCATCCAACATTCCGGTCCTGCTCGCACGTTTCTTCGACTGGTGGTCGCATCCTCGGTCGTCGTCCTCGGGGCGTCCTCCATCGGATGCGAATCGACCGGTGAGCAGCGTTCGACGCCGCCCAGCGTGAAACTTCAGAAGGACGGCGACCACGAGTTCCGCTGGGGCCGCTTCGAATCCGCCGCCGGTTACTACGAACGGATCCTCGACCGGGAGCCGGGTAACGCCGACGCCCTCGAGATGTACGGCCGATGCATGCTGGAACTCGATCGTCCCTCCGAAGCGGCGAAGGTCTTCATGACCGCGACGGCCCGTCGTCCCGGTGATCGTGATCTGGTGCTGCTCCTCGCGGGCGCTGAGTTCCAGAGCAGCGAGTACGACCGGGCCTTCCAACTGCTTCGAACCTGGGCCATCGACAACGAGGACGCCGACGCGTGGCTCGAACTCGCGGGATTCGCGATGGAACTCGATGATCCGGACACCGCGCGGGACGCGATTGAACGTGCGATCGAGCTGGAGCCCGCGACCACCGCGGGGGCCTACGTCGCAGCAGCGGATCTGGCCGAGCGACTCGGTGACGAGGCGCTGGCCCTCCGTCGACTCCGTCAGGCCTACGGCATCGATCCGGGCGACCAGTCGATCTCCGACCGGCTCCGGGAGTTCGGAGAGGTTCCCGGGCCGACCATCGCGCTGCCGCCCGGGGTCTGAGGAGACTTCTCGCCGTGAGCGAATCGAATTCCACCGGACGCCCGGACGAGTGGCTGTCGAACCTCGCACAGCTCGGGGACCTCGCTCGCGTGCGTCTCCTGCTTCTGGTGGAACGAACGGAACTGGGCGTCGGTGAACTCGCGACCGCGTCACAACTGCCGCAGTCGACGGTCAGCCGGCATCTCAAGGCGTTGCACGAACACGGTTGGATCGCGAAGCGATCCGAAGGCACGGCGAGTCTCTACCGGCTTCCGGTGGACGCCCTCGATCCGGATCTTCGCCGACTCTGGGAGACCACCCGTGATCGCCTCGAGTCGAGTCCGGTCTTTCTGGACGATGCCAGCCGGCTCAAGGAGGTCCTTGCCAGCCGTCGGTCGGATTCGCAGGCGTTCTTCGGACGCATCGGTGGAGAGTGGCACGAGGTCCGCCACGAGCTTTTCGGCACGGGTTTCGGGGTCGATGCGATGCTTGGTCTTCTCGATCCGGACTGGGTCGTCGCCGATCTCGGTTGTGGCACGGGTGATGCGGCGGAACGGCTCGCCCCGATCGTGGCGGAAGTCGTCGCGGTCGATCGTGAGCGGGCCATGCTCGAAGCGTCGAGGAAACGACTCGGGGAATTCAACAACATCCGCTTCGTCGAGGGGGATCTGCTCGATCTCGACCTGGAATCGGAGTCGGTGGACGCGGCGGTGATGATGCTGGTCCTGCATCACCTTCCGGAGCCCGCGGCCGCGATCTCCGAGGCGGCCCGGATCATTCGGCCGGGTGGGGTGCTGCTGGTGGTCGACATGGTCGCCCATGACCGCGACACCTATCAACTCACCATGGGGCACGAGCATCTGGGATTCGAGGAGTCGACGATCCTCGAGCTGGGGGAACGCGGTGGATTCGGTCGCGTCTGCTGGCGTCGCCTTCGTCCGATGCCCGGTGGGAAGGGGCCCGGTCTCTTCGCGGCTTCGCTCTTCAAGCGATCCTGAGCTCGATCGGTCCGGGGATGCCTTGAATAAGAAGAACGCGACGCCTTGAAGGCGTCGCGTTCCTGATTCTCGAATCCTCCGTCTCCTTCGGGGGTTCAGGCGTCGGTGTCCTTCGCGCCCGGCTTCTTCGCGGCGTCGAGCTTCGCGACCGCGGCACGGGGNTTCTTCATGGCCCGGCCCTTGCAACCGCCGCAGCAGGTGGTGACNGCNCGATCGCCGATCATGAACCACGGGCCGGAACTCCTGAGATTTCCACCGCTGACCACGCAGGTGGTCAGCGGGTAGTCGACCTTCTGTGCTTCGATCGCGGCGGCGTCGAGCATCGCGACGTACTTCGCGGGATCGGATCGGAACTTCCGGTTGCACCGGGTGCAACAGAGGCGGACCAGTCGATTCTTGTAGACGATGAGAGTGCAGTCCCTCGCCTTCGGGCCGGCGGGATCGGGAAGCGACTTCCCGTCCATCACCAGGCACTTCATGGTCTTCGGATACCGCGGCATCTGGTCGGCGATGATCAGTTCGTCCACCTTCGGAACGTACTTCGCGGGATCCTTGAGAAACCGGCCTTCGCAGGTCTTGCAGCAGACCCGGATCTCCCGGCCGGTCTGCATCCCGTCGGCCGGACCCTCGAGGATGATCGCAACGCCACCATCGGCGGGAAGCGGTCGACCGCTGACCACGCAGACGTTCAGAAGATACGGAGCGCCCTGGCGAATCGCCGAGGCGTCGGGCGTGGTGCTGGAGGTGGTGCTGAAAGTGGAGCTGGCCGCGGCGGCGGCGGTGGCGAGGGCGAGGAAGAGGCCGAGGCCGGCGAGACGCTGGGCGAAGTTCAAGATCATCCGAGAGCACTCCTGAAGTGGTGAAAGGGACGAGCGTAGCGTGGAGAATCCGCCGAAGTCGTCCCCACCTCGCCTGAATCGGCGGCTGGAAGACGTTGACCGCACCTCGGATCGGGGGCTACAGTTCATTTGATCCATCAAACGGATAAATGGATGCAGAGGGCTCGAAATGTGCATCTTCGGCCCGTAGACTACGAAAATCGAGCATGCGTTCCAGTCCGCAGCCGCCCGTTTCGACCTCATTCCCCGGAGACTCCTCGTGAGCACCATGACCTCAGAATCCACGTTCCTGGACACCAATCTCCGGCTCAGGTCGGAGATGCCCTTCAAGGTCGCGGATCTCTCGTCCGAGACCGTCGCGTTCGGCCGCAAGGAAATCGAGCTCGCCGAGCACGAGATGCCCGGCCTGATGGCGCTCCGGTCGGAATACGCCGGCAAGAACCCGCTCAAGGGCGCCCGGATCACCGGCTCCCTTCACATGACCATTCAGACCGCGGTCCTCATCGAGACGCTCGTCGAGCTCGGTGCCGAGGTCCGCTGGGCCAGCTGCAACATCTTCTCGACGCAGGATCACGCCGCCGCCGCGGTGGCGGTCGGGCCGAACGGTACGGTCGACTCCCCCGAAGGCATCCCGGTCTTCGCCTGGAAGGGCGAGACGCTCGAGGAGTACTGGTGGTGCACCTTCCAGGCCCTCGACTGGCCGAACGGCGAAGGTCCGAACCTCATCCTCGATGACGGTGGCGATGCCACGCTGCTCGTCCACAAGGGCCTCGAGTTCGAGCAGGCCGGCGGCGACGTCCCGGGGCCCGAGACCACCGACAACGCCGAATTCAAGTGCGTCCTCCAGCTCCTCGCCGCGATCAAGGAGGAGAAGGCCGACTACTGGACCATCACCGCCCCGAACGTCCGCGGCGTGAGCGAAGAGACCACCACGGGTGTCCATCGGCTCTACCAGATGGCGGAAGCCGGCGAGCTCCTGTTCCCGGCGATCAACGTCAACGACGCGGTCACCAAGAGCAAGTTCGACAACCTCTACGGCTGTCGGCACTCGCTGGTCGACGGCATCATGCGGGCCACCGACGTGATGCTCTCGGGCAAGGTCGCCGTGGTCTGCGGATACGGTGACGTCGGCAAGGGTTGTGCCCAGAGCCTCCGTGGTCAGGGCTGCCGGGTGAAGATCACCGAGATCGATCCGATTTGCGCCCTCCAGGCCGTGATGGAAGGCTTCGAAGTGGTCCGGCTCAACGACGAGGTCGAAACCGCCGACCTCTTCGTGACCACCACCGGCAACTTCAACATCATCACCGCCGACCACATGTCGAAGATGAAGCACAACGCGATCGTCGGCAACATCGGCCACTTCGACAACGAGATCGACATGGCCGGCCTCGAGTCGACCGAGGGCATCGAGCGGATCACGATCAAGCCCCAGGTCGACGAGTGGAAGTTCACCGATGGTCATTCGGTCATCGTGCTCGCCGAAGGCCGGCTGCTGAACCTCGGTTGCGCCACCGGCCACCCGTCGTTCGTGATGAGCGCCTCGTTCACCAACCAGGTCCTCGCCCAGATCGAGCTCCACGAGAACGCGGAGAACTACGATCGAACCAGCGTGGTCACCCTGCCCAAGGAACTCGACGAACGCGTCGCCCGGCTCCACCTCGGTCAGCTCGGTGCCAACCTCACGGAACTCACCCAGGAGCAGGCCGATTACATCAGCGTTCCGGTCGAAGGCCCCTACAAGCCCGGCCACTACCGCTACTGAATCCAGCGGTGGCTGAAAATCGAGCGACGTGACGCGACGCGAGCCGACGGGCTCGCGTCGTGTCCGTTCCGGGACCGGTGGACCGCACCCGATAGACTGGCCGGCACGTGATTTCCTCGACGTCCGAAACGAACGCCTCGTCGCCCCCGGTGGGACATCCGCTCCCTCGATTGTTTCGCTACGCCCGGCCTTTCCGGGCTCGAATCCGCTGGGCGACGACCTGTTCGATCCTCAACAAGCTGTTCGACCTCGCGCCGCCGTTCATCATCGGGGCGGCGATCGACGTGGTGGTCGAGAAGCAGGACTCCCTGGTCGCCCGACTGGGTTTCCCCGATCCGTTCCATCAGCTTCTGCTGCTCGGGGCGGCGACCGTCATGATCTGGTCCCTCGAGTCGGTCTTCGAGTGGCTGTACGGCGTGGCGTGGCGGAATCTCGCCCAGGCGATTCAGCACGAGGCGAGGGTCGACGTCTACGGGCACGTGCAGGATCTCGAACTCCGCTGGTTCGAGGATCGCTCGACCGGAGGACTGCTCGCGATCCTCTCGGACGACGTCAATCAGCTGGAGCGATTTCTCGATGGCGGGGCCAACGACATCATCCAGCTGGCGGTGACCGCCACCACGGTGACCGTCGCGTTCTTCCTGATCTCGCCGTCGGTGGCGTGGCTGGCGATGCTTCCCGTCCCCGTGGTGATCCTGGGGTCGATCTGGTTCCAGAAGCGGCTCGAGCCGCGATACGCGGAAGTTCGCGCTCAGGTGGGCAATCTGAACGCGAGGCTCGCCAATGCGATCAGCGGGATCGCGACGGTCAAGAGTTTCACGGCGGAGTCCGCCGAGCTTCGGCGGGTCGGGGCCGAGAGCGAGGAATACGCCGCCCGGAATCGGCGGGCGATCGTTCTCAGCGCCGCCTTCAGTCCGCTCATTCGCGTGGTGATCATGGCGGGGTTCCTGGTCACGTTGCTCTACGGCGGCTGGCTCGCGCTCGAGGGCGGGCTCGCGGTCGGGGCCTTCGGCCTGCTGGTGTTCCTGACCCAGCGCCTGCTCTGGCCGTTCACCCGGGTCGGCGCGATCCTCGACCAGTACCAGCGAGCGATGGCCTCGACCCGTCGGGTGCTCGATCTGCTCGCGGTGAAGTCGACCATCGTGGACGGCCCGCGTCGTCTTCCGATCGGCGCGATCGAGGGGGAACTCCGATTCCAGAACGTTCGATTCTCGTACGTTCCGGGAACGCCGATCCTCGACGGGCTCGACCTCGAACTTCCCGCAGGTGCGACCACCGCGATCGTCGGATCGACCGGGGCGGGAAAAAGCACGCTCATCAAACTGCTGCTGCGGTTCTACGACCCGGATGACGCCGGCGGTCCGGTTCGAATCGACGGCGAGGACGTGCGCGACTTCGAACTCCGGGATCTGCGACGGGCGATCTCGCTGGTGAGCCAGGACGTCTACCTGTTCGAGGGAACGGTCCGGGAGAACATCGCCTACGGCTGGCCGGCGCCGGAGGACGATCCGGCGGGATGGCACGAACCGCCGGCGGAACGGATCATCGAGGCCGCCCGGCTCGCGGAGGCGCACGAGTTCATCCTCGACCTGCCGGACGGTTACGACACGATCGTCGGGGAGCGGGGACAGAAGCTCTCCGGTGGTCAGCGGCAGCGCATCGCGATGGCGCGGGCGGTCTTGAAGGATGCGCCGATCCTGGTGCTGGACGAAGCGACCGCGAGCGTCGACAACGAGACCGAGGCGGCGATCCAGCGATCGCTGCAGACGATCTGTCGCGATCGAACCACGGTGGTGATCGCCCATCGGCTGTCCACGGTCCGGCACGCGGCCCGCATCCACGTCCTCGATCGAGGACGCGTGGTGGAGGCCGGCACCCACGAGGAACTCCTCGGAGAGGCGGGGATCTATGCGGGTCTCTGGCGGGTGCAGACGGGAATGGTCGTCGACGGGTGATCGATGGCGAGTCGGCCCGGGATCGCTTCTCGCGATCTGATTCGAATCGAATTCGTGGATTCCCGCTTCGATCGAAACACCGCTTGGAACGTCAGAAGTCCGATTCTCCGATTCCGAATTCGCGAAATCCTCCGACTCGACGTAGTCTCGACAGGGTCACCCTGATGAATCATCACCGACACCCTCACCAAGGATCAACATGTCTGACCTGAAGGAAACGATTCGACATCTGGCCGCCGCCTCGGCGCTCGCGATCTTTCTCTCCGGTTGTGGTTCAGCCGAACGAAAGTCGAGCTCGGAAGCCCCCGCATCTCCGGTCGAATCAGAAGTCATGGAGTCTTCAGAGGCGTCGGCATCGGCGGGTGACGACGAGTCTGGGTCGGACGAGGTGGTGACCACCGACGAGGCGACTTCGGAAGCGACTGATTCCGACACCGAGTCGTTGGACGATTCCGGTGGAGAGACCGCAGCGGGGTCGGATTCCGACGCTGCCGTGGAACAGGCCGCGGCGGAGAAGGCTGCAGCGGAACAGGCTGCCGCGGAGAAGGCTGCCGCGGAGCAGGCCGCGGCGGAGAAGGCTGCCGCGGAGAAGGCTGCGGCAGAAAAGGCTGCGGCAGAGAAGGCCACGGCAGAGAAGGCTGCGGCGGAGAAGGCCGCGGCGGAGGAGGCCGCGGCGGAGAAGGCCGCAGCGGAGAAGGCCGCCGCGGAGAAGGCCGCGGCGGAGAAGGCCGCCGCGGAGAAGGCCGCGGCGGAGAAGGCCGCGGCGGAGAAGGCTGCGGCGGAGAAGGCCGCAGCAGAGAAGGCTGCAGCAGAGAAGGCCGCGGCGGAGCAGGCTGCCGCGGAGAAGGCCGCCGCGGAGCGGGCCGCGGCTGCGAAGGCGGCCGCGGAGGCAGAGGCCCGAAGGCCCAAGAGTTTCTCATTCGAGATCGACTCACCCGAGGCGAACACCATCCGAGCGGCGATCCACGCGAAGTGCAAGGCCAAGGGCGAGTGGGCGACGCCGCCGTCCGACGCGATGATCGCGGGGCTCGCGGCGCGTCTCAAGACCGCGGCGGCGAACGGGACGACGATCCCGAGATGCGACGCGAACTACGTGATGCTCCGGCACGACGATATGGTGGTCCTTCCGATCTCGTCGAATGGCGGGACCGTCTTCGTTCTCGGGAACGACGGTTCGATCCCGCATGTCTATCAGATGGGGGACAGTGGTCGGGTAAGTGACGACTCGATCGGTACCGGGACGGTTCGGTCCCGAATGAGTCGGGATCTCGCCTCGAGCAGGAATGGTGGGCAGGTCGGCCGCTCGCTTCGGCCCGGGGATCGTCTCCTCGTCTGGGATCGCTGGGACAACTCCCGCGACTGGAACGGTTGGGTGATCGTGCTCGAGGATTGATTCCGCGGAAGTTTCCGCAATGACGCACGACGAGCCCCGAATCCGGTGACGGATTCGGGGCTCGTTTTCGGCGTTCCGAATGTCCTGCGGCACTCGGGCCGGGTTCAGACCATTTCGACCATCATGCTGACCGCATTGCCACCGCCGAGGCAGAGGCTCGCCACGCCGCGCTTGCCACCGGTCCGACCGAGCTGATGAAGCAGGGTGACCAGCACGCGGGTGCCGCTGGCCCCGATGGGGTGGCCGAGTGCGATGCCGCCGCCACACACGTTGAGCTTGTCTTCGGGCACGCCGAGGTGCTTGATGTCCGCGAGCACCTGGGCCGCAAACGCCTCGTTGATTTCGAAGAGATCGATGTCGTCGACCTTGACGTCGTTCTTCGCGAGCAGGGCCTCGATGCCGACCGCCGGCGCGAAGAAGAGTTTCTTGGGTTCCACGCCCGCGGTGTTGTAGTCGACGATCGTCGCGATGGGCGACAGGCCGAGTTCCTTCGCCTTGGCGAGGCTCATGACCACGACCGCGGCGGCACCGGCGGAGATCTGACTGGCGTTGCCGGCGGTGACCGAGCCATCCTTCGTGAAGGCGGGTCGGAGCTTGGCGAGGGAATCGGACGAGCTCCCGGGTCGGAAGCCTTCGTCCTTCTCCACGCCGGCGCGGGCGTTGCACTGCTCCGCGGACATCGGCAGCACTTCAGCCTCGAAGTGGCCGGCTTCCCAGGCGGCTTCGGCCCGGTTGTGGCTCTGGGCGCTGAAGCGATCCTGCTCGTCTCGGGAGATGTCGTATTCGTCGGCGATCCACTCCGCGGCGTTGCCCATGGGCCACTTTTCGAAGGCGCAGGTCAGGCCGTCGTGGGCCATGTGGTCCTGCATGGTCGCGGGACCGTACTTGACGCCGCCCCGGACGTTCGCGAAGTGGGGGGCGAGATCCATGTTCTCCATGCCACCCGCGATCGCGACCTCGATGTCGCCGGCCTTGATCGCCCGGGCCGCCTGCATGACCGCCTCGAGTCCGGAACCGCAGACCTTGTTGACGGTGACCGCGGTCACCGTGTCGGGGATGCCCGCCTTCAAGGCGGCCTGTCGGGCGGGATTCTGGCCGACGCCCGCCTGGAGGACGCAACCCATGAAGACCTCCTCGACCGCGGCGGGATCGAGCCCGGCATCGTTCATGACGCCGCCGATCGCGACGGCTCCGAGGTCGGGCGCGGGGACGCGGCCGAAGCCACCGAGAAAGCGGCCGATGGGGGTGCGGCGGGCGGCGATGATGACGGGCGTATGGGCGTCGCTCATGGGAGGGAATCGAGTCCTGAGGGGTGGGGATGACGAGTCGAAGATGAGCGTGTCGGACCGAACGGGGCGACATCCTAGCCGCCGTGCTCCGTTCCCGGCCGAATCCGGTTGGATCGTCGATCGGGTGCTCCAAGGCGGGTTCGGGCCCTGAAAAACGGGCATCCGCTTTCCAGACCCGATTGTAGGGGATTCCCATTCCGGTCGATGATGAAGGCATGCAGCATGACGACGACCTGGTCCATCAGAATCTCATGAGCCTCCAGACCCACGTGCTCGCCGAGGAGGCGAAGCACCCCGGGGCGACTGGGGATCTCTCGTGGATCATCTCGGCCATCTCCCTCGCTGGAAAGACGATCGCGAACAAGGTTCGGCGGGCGCGACTCGATGACGTGCTGGGTGCCCACGGCACCGAGAACGTTCAGGGCGAGGAACAGTTGAAGATGGACGTGATCGCGAATGAGATCATCATGAGATGTCTCGGTGACCGGGCGTCGATCGCGGTGCTGGCCAGCGAGGAGGACGAGGAACCGCGGATCCTCCGACGGTCGGGCGATGGTGGGAAGTACTGCGTGCTGTTCGACCCCCTCGACGGCTCCAGCAACCTCGACTCGTGCGTCGGTGTGGGAACCATCTTCTCAGTCACCGTCAACGATCCCAAGGAGGCGGACGGCGAGAAGACCGTCTGCCAACCCGGTACCAGGCAGGTCGCCGCGGGATACATCCTCTACGGCTCGAGCACCATCATATGTCTCACCACCGGCGACGGCGTCGACATGTTCGTCCTCGATCAGGCGATCGGATCGTTCCTCCGAGTCCGGACGAAGCTGCGGATTCCCGAAAGCGGAACGACGTACTCGATCAACGAGGCCAACGCGGAGACGTTCCCGGAAGGGTACCAGCGATACCTTCAGTTCGCCCATTCGTCTGGATACACCAGCCGCTACATCGGATCGATGGTCTCCGACGTCCACCGGACCCTGATCCGGGGTGGGATCTTCCTGTATCCGCCGACCGCCAAAAATCCCGACGGAAAGCTCCGTCTGCTCTACGAGGCGAATCCGATGGCCATGCTCCTGGAGCAGGCCGGCGGGGTCTCCTACTCGGGCGACGTGAGGACCATGGACGTGCAGCCCGAACGCCTCCACCAGCGGGTACCGGTGCTGCTCGGTTCACCCGCCGAGGTTGCGAAGGTCCGCGAGTTCATCTGAACCGTCGTGACCATCGGCGGCACGCGAATCGGCCGTGCGAACCTCCGACCGGCCCCTTCCGGCGGCTTCATTCGAATCGGCCGTGATCCTTGATTCCGAAATCGTTCATCGACGCCAGCTCGGCGGTGGAGAGATCGTCGACGCGCCGGAATCGATCGATCACCGAACCGGGATCGTCCATCGCGAGTCTGCCGAGCACCTCGGCCTTGTTGGCGAGGATGCCCTCGAGATCGCAGGTCGTGTTCCGGGCGTGACCCGACGGGTACATGACGAGTCCGGAGTCGAGGGTGCGGCCGTCGGTCGTCTCGATCACCACCGAGGTGGGAATGCCGTCCGGGTAGTTGTCGTCGTATTCCTTCCCGCCGTGTGCGAACTCGATCTTCTCCATCAGCGCCCTGGTCTCGGGGTGGAAGACCGCCTGTTCGTCGAAATCGTAGGGCGTGAGGATGAGCTGCTTCCACATGGCGTCGTTGCCGTCGGCGATGACGCCCGAGCCCGTGTCTCGAGCCGCGTCGATGGCCTTCCGGAGCAGGGTGGAAACGATGTAGACCATGGAGTGATCGGCGCTCTGGCGGGTCTTGGGATCACGTTTCGCGGGATCGCCGATGATGCCGAAGGCGGGCTCGTAGGCCACGATCCGGATGGTCTTGACGAGGTCGGGGTTCTCGAGGAGGCGC
>NZFT01000052.1 GCA_002690755.1 Phycisphaerae bacterium | reverse complement strand
GATGAAGCCACCCGAATTGTTCTGCCCGACCACGGCGCTGCCGTCGTCGGAGACGCCGTTCGCCAGCCCCTCCGAGATGATCTCGAAGTGGATGGTGTCTCCGGCGTGGGTGATCCCGGCGGGAAGGGCGAGGAGCAGCGCGGGGAGGATGCGACTGGGGTTCGGATTGAGGATTCGTTTCATGCTCCAAGCATAGAGGAACGAGCCCTCGAATCGAAAGACTTCTTCTTTCCTGCTTTCGGACCGGAGGCATGAAATCCCCCCGATGCGACTTCCGGGAACTTCGAAGCCGGATTTGATTCAAGGGGATGCGGATTCGCCGTCGGCGGCTTCCGCATCGCTCACCGCCGCAGCCGACACGGCGTCCGGGCCGATCACGTCGAGTCCGGAACGGGCGTTCTTCATCGCCGCGACCACACCCTCGGGCGTCACCGCGCTGTCGGCGCAGTAGACCCGCTTCAGGTTCGGAAGCGTCAGAAGCCGGGACAGACCGGCATCGGAGATGCGGGTCCCGTAGAGGTTCAGAATCTCCAGCCCTTCGAGCCGCAGCAAGGCGTCGACCGCGCCGTCACCGATTTCGGTCTGCGCGAGGCGGAGCGCGTTCAACCGATCGAATCCGGCGAGGCCATCGAGCCCCGCGTCGGTGATCTGACTTCGATTGAAACTCGCCTGGACGAGTACCGTTTCGAGGCCTTTCAGGAGTTTGAAGTCGTCGTCCGTGAACGGCGGCGACACCAGGCTCGCGTTCACTTCCCAGTCCTCGGAATTCTGGGCGATGCGCATCGCGAGCACGCCACGCTGCCGCAACCCGTCGGCCGCGGTGGAGATCGCCGCCGCGTCACCGACATCCGGGACGGACGCCGCGGGAGGCGGAATCGTCGCCGATGCGTCCACATCCGCCTTACCGCCCCCGCCGCCCGATTCGATCCAGGTCCGGATCGTGTCGATGTTCGCAGCGGTCAGACGATCGCCGTTCGGAGGCATGGCATCCGGATCGTCCGCTGGAAGCAGAATCCGTTCGAGAAGAAGGCTGTGATCGGGATCCCCCCAGAGCACGGTCCACCATTCCGGATCGCCCGCGAAGATCGCGGCTTCACTGTCGAGTCTCAAGTCGCCCTTGACCTTGTCCGGCCCGTGACACTCGACGCACCGTGCGTCGAGAATCGGAAGAACATCGCGACGAAAGTCCACCGTCGACGCATCGGCCACCGAAGTCGAGTCCCCGTTCCCGCTCGCGTCCGCTTCCGCCGCCGGAGCGTCGGTGCCCACGGGGGCCGCGGTCTCGTCACCGGACGCCGGGACGGCGGGTTCGGCACCGGTGGCGGGGACGGCGGGTTTGTCACTCGAGGCGAAGATCACCTTCGTGAGATACCCCTTCCCGTAGACCATCTCGCCGCCGAAGTGGGAACCGACCGCCAGCACGATCGCGCAGACCAGAAGTCCCCATCGATATCCATTGAAAGCCGTGATGCGAATGCCGCTCCGCCCTGCGATGCCGGCGAGAAAGACGATCGACAGGCCGCCGGCCGCGATGATGCCGAGCCATCGGTGCAGGAAGAGCGTCGTCCCCTGCGTCGCCCCTTCGTAGTCGGCGTTCAACCACCCGAAGAACGCGGCGATGATCGCCGTCCCCGCCGCGATGCCGGTCGCAGTGAACGCGAACGGGGAGGCGTCGCGTCGACGACGGATGATGTTCACCAGTTCCACCACGGCCGCGGTGATCGCAAGACCGATCGGAAAGTGGACGACGAGGGGATGAAGGCGCCCGAGGAGCCGCATCCACCGATCGTCGCCGCCACCGCTCGCGGCGGCGAGGCCGCCGAGTACGGGTTCGAGAACGTCTGGAAGGACGATGGAGGTGAGATCGATCACGCGAGAGGCTCCATGGTGGTACGTCGAGGATACCTTGCGACGGCCGCAGATCGAGCGCCGACCCCCGAATCCACGAGACCCGGGCGGATCGACCCTCGCTCAGAGCCGGTCAGACCCGCCGTCACCACTGGCGTGACCGCCCCGGGACGGTTAGCCTCGCGCCCCCCGAGCCGGCATCCGGCAGGAGACCTCGTGCATGAAATACATCGTCCGAAGCATGGACGGTCGGGAATACGGCCCGTTCGGCAGTGATGAACTGCGGGAACTCGCGGACCAGCAGCGGCTCGGCCCCGGGGATTTCGTCCGCCGCGAGACGGGACGGACCTGGAGTCCGTTCGAACAGATCCCCGGCCTCGGCGACCGCACCTCGATCTCGCGAAGCGATGCGCCGATCCCCGGACCGGCCACCCCGCTCGACGGCGAGGACGACCTCGGATTGAAGCCGTCGGATCTCGAGCCGATGCTGGATCCGGTGGACCCCGAGACCGACCCGTCACCCGTCGAGCCCGTGCCGTCGATCCTCGACCAGTCGCCGGGCTCCGGCCATGAGCTGGATCTCGCACGAGCTTCGGCCAACGCGGACGCCCTGGTCGAGAACGGCGTGCTCGTCGAACGGCTACCCGGGGAATTCGACGTGTTCACGGTGACCCAGTCGTTCCTCGACATGAGTCGGAACTCGATCCTCGCCGCGCTGCTCGGACGGCGTGGCGTGCTGATCTGCACGAACCGACGGATCGCCGCGGTCCTTCCGGACCTCATGACCCAGTCCACTCGGATCGCCTATCCCGAACGGGTCCGGTCCTTCGGCGTGGAACGCCGGACGGGTCCGATCCGACTGGTCTTCGGCGCGCTCCTGCTGTTGAACGCACTGTTCACGCTGGTGGGCGCAAGCTTCCTCGGCGCGGTGACGTCCGCCCTCGACGCCACCGCCGGCACCTCGCTCGCCGCGAGTTCGGGGGCCGTGAGCATCATCATCGCGGCCTTCTTCGGCCTTGCCGGAATCCTCCTGCTGCTCACCTCGACCTCACGGGCCCTGGTCGTGGATGGCGGGGAGTCGATCACGTTTCCGTGCGGACGCGTCACCGCCTGGCATCTGGGCCGGCTCGACGAAGCGAGGAATGCGGCGGTCGCGGATCGCCGAACCCCCGTCGATCCGATCATCTGATCGGCTTCTCGATCGGGATTCAGAGTTCGAATTCATCGCCGACGCCGAAGTCGCCTTTGGCATCGGGATCGACGCGATCCTGCTCGGTGATCCGAGCGTCGACCAGTCGCCACCCGTTCGGCCCGTCGACGACGTCCCATTCGGCCACGTACTCGTTGATTCGGCGATGACTGTGGCCCCAGTGACTCACCACCCCCTCGACCTGCCAGCGGCATTCCACGTCGAAGGCCGATCGGACGACGCCGTCGTCGCCGTCCTCCCGTCGGATGTCGCCGACGCGGATGTCGATCGGCCGAACGTCCGAGACGCGTGCCACCGCACCGCCCTCCTCCTGCATCACGAGTCCCTGGAAGATGGTGCGGTACAGCTTCTGAAGGAAGGGGCCTTCGACGCTTCGATCCAACGCGTCGTAGATGTCCCACTCCTCGACGTAGTCGAAGGCGCGGTAGACGTTCGCATGCAGCGGGCGGAAGATCGCCTCGGCCTCCGCCGCGTCCGGTGCGCGGGGTCCGCCGCCGATCTCGATCGTTCCGACGTCGGTGAGCAGCACCGCGACGCCACCGAGCAGCAACAGACCCTCGAGGACGATCGACGCCGCGAAAGGCCCCGGAGCGCCGGAACTTCGCGACATCACGACGCCCGCCAGAACCACGACGCCGCCGGTCACGAAGAGGACGATCGCCAGCATCGGAATCGCGGTCGGGGGATCGACCGGTGAGGCCGGAACCTCGAGGAGGCGGGCGTCGATCGACTCTCCCATCGCCTTCCAGGTGACCCCCGGGCGATCGCCGCTGAAGAGCAGCGGCTGCCGCACACCTTCCGCATCCAGCTCCGCCGCGATGTCGAGGGGCGGCGGATCGACCGGATCCGTGAGGATGTCCGGCGGGAACGTCGTCCAGGAAAGCTCAACCGTCGACGGCTTGCCGTCGGTCGGATACTCCAACTCGAAGCGAATCTTTCGAAGACCGCGTTCGCCCGAGATCGGAAACAAGGGCAGCAGCGCGAGATCCGGGTCGTTGATCTGAAGACCCTCCACCGAAGGCGCGGTGACTCGACCGTCGATCCGCAGCGGGTGACGCCGGGTGAAGAAGTCCAGCAGGAGCGGCTGAAGCGCCGGCCACTCGACGGTGGAGATCCGAGCCGGATCCTCCCGGGGGAAGTCGACGATGTGATCGAGGAAGACCAGGTTCATCTCGAGCCGGACCACCACCGCGGATTCGTCGATCGAGATCCGGACGTCGACGTGCGGTCCGTCCTGAGGGTGGATCGCCGCCGGTGCGACCGCGGCGACCAGGAACAGGGTGAGGACGGGAATCGCGGTGGTACGAAGACGCCAGAGCCGATCGACGTGCGTGGTCATGCCCCGAGTCTAAGCGTCCCGGGTACCGCCCGGGGCGTGCAACCCTCGTGGGAACCGGCGGTTGAATCCGAACCGGCGTCCGGGGATCCCCCGGGGGCGTCACGCCGGAATTCGACCCGGGCGGCGGCCCCGCCCTATGCTCCACCCTTCCGATCCATCGAATGGTCGCTCTTCACGACCCGGAGTCAACACACCGTGAACCCGATTCAATGCCGCCGCCTCTCCCTCACCCCGATCCTGCTCACTCTAGGCCTCGCCGGTGCCGCCACCGCGATCGCGACCGAGGAGGGTGATCGGATCCGCGAGGCGATGATCGAGGTCCCCGTCGAGGAACGGGTCTTCAACGACCACATCACGATCCTGTCCAGCCCCTGGATGGGCGGCCGACTCCCGGGAACGCCCGGCATGGAGTACGCACGCGACTACGTGATCTACTGGTACGAACAGGCTGGCCTCGAACCCGGCATGTTCGACGCGCAGACCGGCGAGCGAAGCTGGAAGCAGGCCTTCGAGCTCGGATCCAAGACGGAGTTCCGGGATCAGTCCCTGGTGGTGGACGGCACGAACGGCGAAGTCGTGTTCGACCTCGGCGCGGACTTCGAGTTCACCGGACTCGGCGGCGACGGCGAGATCGAAGGCGAGATGGTCTTCGTCGGATACTCCATCGACGACGGCAACGACGACTATCAGTCCTTCGAAGAGGACACCGACCTCACCGGCAAGATCGCGGTCATGCTGCGATTCGAACCGATGGACGAAACGGGCAACAGTCTCTGGAACGATCGACGCTGGTCGCGGAAGTCGACCTTCGCGAGCAAGTTCGGTGCGCTCGAGAAGCGAAACCCCGCCGGCGTGATCCTCATCAACCCCCCCGGCGCGGACGACCCCCGTTCCGGTGAACTCATGCGAGGCACCTCGAAGGTCATCGACGACGTCCCGGTCTTCATGATGACGCCCGACGCCGGCGAATCGCTCGCCGCCGCCTGCGATCCGAAGGGACGTTCCCTGCTCGAGCTCCGCAAGCTCGCGGACCAGGGCACGACCCTGGTCGAATTCGAGGGATCGGTCGCCGCCGCGGGCGCGATCGAACGAACCCCGAGCTTTGCCGAGAACGTGCTCGGCGTGCTCCCCGGCCGGGGCGAACTGAAGGACGAGTACATCGTGATCGGCGGTCACCTCGATCATCTGGGGATGGGTGAATTCGGTTCCCGAAGAGGCTCCGGCAATCTTCATCCCGGCGCGGACGACAACGCCTCCGGCGCCGCGGCCCTGATGATGCTGGGCGAGAGCCTGCGACGCTCCTACGATGCACTCCCCGAGGACATGCCCCTCCGATCCATCATGTTCGCGGCGTTCGACGCCGAGGAGAGCGGCCTCAACGGTTCCCGGTACTACGTCGACAACCCCCCGCACGAGATCGATGACGTCGCCCTGATGATCAACTTCGACATGATCGGGCGGGTCAACGAACAGGGATTGAGCGTCACCGGCGTCGACACCGGTGAAGGCATGCGGGAGTGGGCCCAGCCGTTCTTCGACGAGTGTGGCCTGGAGATCGTCCTCAAGGAGGGAATGCGTGGCGGCGGCAGCGACCACGCCAGCTTCTACCGCAAGGGCATCCCGGTCCTCTTCGCCATCTGCGCGGACTTCCACGACGACTATCACACGCCCGACGACACCCCGGATCAGATCTACCGGACCGCCGGCGTCAAGACCGTCAAGCTCTTCCACGAACTCGCCCTCGACGCCGCGAAGCGTCCGGAGAAGTTCGCGTTCGGGACCGGTGATTCGAACTCGGATTCGGGTTCCGCCCGCGCCCCCGGCCCCGCCCGACCCCGCGCCCTCCGGGTGCGACTGGGCATCCGCTCCCGCCAGCTGGCCGATGACGCCGGCCTCGAGGTCGTGAACGTCACCGCCGACTCGACCGCCGACAAGGGCGGAATCCAGCCCGGCGACATCATCAAGAAGTGGGACAAGAACCCCATGAAGTCCCGTGCCGAACTGGTGAGCCGACTCGCCGAGCTGAGCCCCGGCGACGAGGTCCAGGTGCTCGTCGAACGTGACGGCGAGGAACGAATCGTCTTCCTGAAGATGCTCGCCCCGAAGTGATTCCGGGCCACCGATCGTGAAACTCGACGCCGTCGCCCCCCGGGGCGGCGGCGCTTCAATTCAGGGGTCCGAACGTTCCTCACCCTCGCTCCGTTCGCGCGCGTCCCGAGGCGGAAAGGACGCCGCCGTGCGGGCGATCGCCTCGCCACCGAATCGTTCACGGATGGCATCCGTCGCGGCGTCGAGCCGGCGGGAGCGGGACTCCTCCTCATCGATGCCGGAGAAGAGGCCGGGGTCGTCGTCTTCGAATCGTTCCGCCGACATGCCGATGAGGCGGACGGGTCGGAACGACCAGGCCCGGAACAACCTCCGCGCCGTCTCCCAGAGCACGTCGGTGCGGTCGGTGGGACGATCGAGCGTCGAGGAACGAGTGTTGGTGACGAAGGCGCCGTCGCGGATCTTCACCACGACCGCCCGAGCGCGACGTCCGCGACGGCGAAGCCGGGTTCCAACCCGCTCGACGTGTCGCAGCAGGACCGCCTCGACCTCCGAAGGATCTCCGAGATCGACGCCGAAGGTCTGTTCGTGTCCGACCGACTTCGCGGTCCGGTCCCCGACCACCGGACGATCGTCGACGCCGTGCGCGAGCAGGTGGAATCGCCCGGCCGCATCACCGAAGGTCGCCGCGAGGGACTCCGGCGACCATCGCTGGAGATCGCCGAACCGAAGAATGCCGCGAGCTTCGAAACGGGCCCGACTCTTCGGTCCCACGCCCCACATCCTTTCGATCGGCAGCGAAGCGAGTCGCGCCGCGATGTCGGTCGATTCGAAGACCGTGAGACCATCGGGTTTCTCGAGATCCGAGGCGATCTTCGCGACGAACTTGCACGGCGCGACACCGACGCTCGCGGTGAGCCCCAGCTCTTCGCGAATCGACTCCTTCAATCGCTTCGCGATCGCCGGGCCGCTTCCGAGCAGCCGCTGCGATCCCGTGACGTCGATGAAGGCCTCGTCGATCGACAGCGGCTCCACCATCGGCGAAGCGGTCTCGAGGATCTCCATGATGCGGGTGGAGTCCGCCTCGTACCGCGCGAAGGACGGCTTCACCACCACGGCCTCGGGACATCTTCGGAGCGCTTCGGCCATCGGCATCGCGGACCGACACCCCGAGCGGCGTGCTTCGTAACTCGCGGCGGCGACGACGCCACGGCCTCCACGGCCACCGACCAGCACCGGTCGCCCCCGCAGTGCGGGGTCGTCCCGCTGCTCGACCGACGCGAAGAACGCGTCCATGTCGAGATGGAGGATGGTTCGTTCGACCGACACCACCGGATCGTACGGTCGATCACGATCCCGCCGCGGTTCCGGACCGGTCCGAGGGACGTGCCCGTCCCGGTGCTCTTCAGTCCGCGGGCCCCGGCTCGACCGCCGGATTGACGTGGATCCGGCCGAGTCCCGCGGCGTCCTTGGCCGTGATCTCGCCGAGCGACTCGAGTTGCGTCACGAGATCGGCCCATCGCTTCTCGGTCATCCAGCCCAGCCCGTGCTCCGCGGTGTCCGCGGATCGAACGAACGCCGGAAGCTTCGCCGCGGCGAGCCGCAGCACGTTCGACTTCAGATCGGGATTGAGCGTCGCGATCACCTCGTTGATCGGTTCGGGATCCGCGAGATAGGAATCCCACCCCTGCCTGACCGCTTCCACGAAACGCGCCACCACCCGGGGTTCAGCCTCGAAGAGTTTGTCGTTGACCGCGAGCACGCCGTCGTAGGGGTTGTATCCGGTCTCACCGACCACGAAGACCCTGGTCATCAGGCCGTCGACCTCGAGCTGCACCGGCTCGGCGGTCGCGAAGCACTGCATGCCCTCCGCCTTGCCGTCCACGAAGAGCGCGGTCGACCCGGTGTAGGGGATGAAGGAGAGCTTCGATCCGTCGTAGATGCTGTTCAACCAGCGGATGAACACCAGACCGTCCTGGGCCATGACCGTGGCGTCGCTCTCCCAGAGTTCCTGCAGGGACTGGTACGGCGATTCCCGCTTGACCAGCAGCGACCGGGGCGAGATCTGAAAACTCGCGAACACCCCCGTCGCTTTTCCGCCCCGAGCGCGGATCGTGATGAGCTGCGGCGCCGAAACCACCGCGAAATCGACGTTTCCACTCGCGACCAGCTGGGGTGCGGGCACTTCCGCGCCACCCTTGATGAGCTCCACGTCGAATCCGGCCGCCTCGAAGATGCCGCGTTCCTTCGCTGCGTAGAAACCGCCGAACTGGGGCTCCGGGAACCAGTTCAACTGGACGGTGACTCGGCGCGGTCCACTCGAATCGGCCGGCGGGCCGGAACCGCTGCATCCGACGAGCATCGCCGCCAGCAGGGCGACCCAGGGAAGACGAGTCGTTCGGTGAATCCGGTCCGGACGGATGCGAGTCATGAATGCTGCTCCAGGAAGGTTCGGGACGCAGGAGTATCGCCGACCCGCCCGATCACTGCGCTGACGCGTGCCACCGACGAAGCAGAAGCCAGCCTCCGAGATTCACGAGCCCGAAAAGCAGGAATCCGAGCGCCGACGCCATTCCGATCGCGGCGAACACCGTCGCGGTCTGATTCTGCTTCAGGGCGCTGGTGATGATCGCCCCGAGGGGCGCGCGTTCACCGCCGTAGGCACCGACGAACTCCCCGACGATCGCACCGATGACCGCGAGACCCGCCGCGATCCGCAGGCCGGTGATCACGCTCGGAATCGACCAGGGGAGCCCGAGCTTCCACCAGGTCCGGATCCTGCCCACCCGCTGGATCCGGAACATCTCCGCGAGCCCGGCGTCCACCGACTGGAGTCCGTCGAGGGTGCCCGCAATCACTGGAAAGATGGACACGATGCAGGCCGCCACGATGACGCTGGGGAGCCCGATGCCGAACCAGATCACGAGCATCGGCGCAATCGCGACCAGCGGCACCATCTGCAGCAGGAGCGTCAGCGGATAGACGCCGCGGCGGGCGAGCGGGACCAGCGAAAGAAGACTTCCCGCCACCACACCGAGGACCGCGCTGGCGCCGAAGCCCGCGAGCGTCGCGGTGGCGGTCCGGCCGGTCGCGGCGATCAGACGAGGCCACTGGTCGATCATCGTCCCACCCACCGCCATCGGCGTGGGCAGGAGATATTCGGGGATCGAAAAGACGACGACCACAAGCTCCCAGAGCACGAGAAGGATCACGACCACCAGCAGGGGCGGCCAGACCGCGGCGAACACACCGGTTCGACGACTCATCGTTCATCCTCCGACATGCCGCCACGAAGGCAGTCGTAGATGTCCGCCTGAAGCCGGGCGAAGGCCTCGGTGCCGCGAAGCGACGCCACTCGATCACCGAAGGGTATTTCGTATCGCTCGATGATCCGTGCGGGCCGCGGGGAGAGGACCAAGACCTCGTCCGCCAGAAAGACGGCTTCGGAGATCGAATGCGTCACCAGCACCACCGTGATGGCCTGCTCGCGAAAGATGTTCGCGACCTCTTCATCGAGCCGGAAGCGGGTCACTTCGTCGAGCGCCCCGAAGGGTTCGTCGAGCAAAAGGAGATCGGGATCGGCGACCAACGATCTCGCCACCGCCGCCCGCATCCGCATCCCGCCCGACAACGCGGCGGGAAGCAGATCCGCGGCATCGACGAGCCCCACCATGTCGAGTCGACGCCGAGCCTCCCGCCGGCAGACGTCGCGTGGTCGTCCGTCGAGTTCGAGCGGAAGACCGACGTTGCGAAGCACGTTCCGCCACGGAAGCAGCCGGGGCTCCTGAAAGCAGAAGCCGATACGCGGCTTCGGACGGACCGCGATCGAACCTTCGGTGGGCGTTTCCACGCCACCGATCATCCTCAAGAGGGTGCTCTTGCCGCAGCCCGTCGGGCCGAGCAGCGCCGTCACGGCGCCCGGCCGCAGATCGAGATCCATCGGAGCCACCGCCTCCACCGATCGATCGAAGGTCTTCGCGACACCACGGATTTCGATCTCGACGCCACTCACGGTGATTCCTTCCGGTCGATGGGGACCGCCTCGTCCGCCACCCCGAACAGGCTCGGCCTGCCGAGCACGAGGACGATGGTACTGCCTTCGTGGACGACGATCGCCGTCGCCGGATCGAAGAGGCCGTGGACGCCGACCATGATGCGGTGAACGACGCTTCCCATTGAACTGGACACGGCCTCGATGATGATCCGACGAGTACGTCCCACCGTTCGCAGTGCGATGCGAAGGGGCCCCCGGGGGATCGTCAGCCACCGACATCGCGATCACGTGGGCGTGTCCGCCGTCGGGTCGGCCCGAACCATCCTGCGATGACGCACGCAAGCACCAGGACGCCGCTCCTCGCCACGATGACGCGTCGTCGATCGAGACCGGACCGGGGTGGTATCGATGCGGATTTGTGCCTGGAGCGGAACGTCGGATCCGACGGTGTCCGCCAAACGTCCAAATCCCCCTGCCGGACCGGAAAGCGGGCTTCTGCATGTTGCATCGTCGATTCTTGCTGGATCAGCCGCGAATCGACCGATTGGTTCTACCCGCCCCACCCTCTCCCTCGGAAGACGTCCCGGATGACCGACTGGACCTCGAAGTACTGCGATTCATTGACCGAACTGGATCGGTATCGAGATCTCGTGGACGCGGTCGTGGCGCTTGCTGCGCACCGTCGCCCTTCCATCGACCCCGATGCGGCCCACACCCGTCTCGAGGCGATCGCACATCGGGTTCGATGCCGGGTCCCGCATCTCGCGGGGCGTGCGAACGCGGTCAGCAGTCGCGGAACCGAAGGACTGATGGCGCATCTCCACGAAGCGATTGTGGACGAACTCGGAATCGGATGCCATGAAGACGTCGCGGTCCACCCGGATGCGATGGATTTCGGGCTGATCCTCGATGGTACGCCCGCACTGCCCGTTCCCTGCGCCCTCGCCTACTGCGGTGCCGCGGAACGAATCGGACTGGACGTCTTCGGTGTTGACGTGCCCGGCCGCTTCCTCGTCGCGGTTCGCGACGGCACCCATCGTCGCATCACGGTGATCGACCCGCACGAACGAGGACGAATCGTCGACGGAACCGAGTTCCGCGACCTGATCCACGCCTTCGAAGAGACGATCGAGCCCCGTGAAATGCTCAAGCCCGCGTCGCCGGCGACCTGGCTTCGACGATGGCTTCGCGACCTCGCGATCGCCAGCACGAGGTGCGGCGAGACGCACCTGCTCGACTCGTGGAGCCGCCTCTCCGAAGTGACCGAAGACATTCTCGGGCCGGTTTGATCCTCCGAATCAACCCTGAGGCCCTGATTAAAAGCAAAAAGGTCTGATAACCTCCCCCGATCCGGGAATCGTCGATTCAAACGTCGCCCGCTCGCCTAGAATAAATTCGTTGGCGAGGATCGCTCGAGATCCTGAATCCCCCGCGTCACTTCGGGCGAGCCATCAAATAGAATAGCCGGACACGGACGACCCATGGTTTACTCTTCGAGGATGAACGGTTTGCACGACATCAACGACACCATTCCGGCCCGACGTCGTTTGCGACGCGGTTTCACCCTGGTCGAGCTACTTGCAGTGATCGCAATCATCGCGCTGATCATCGGGTTCCTGCTCGTATCGGTGGGATCGTTCCGGGACAGCGCCCGTCTCACCGAATGCATGAGCAACCAGCACCAGCTCCAGCTGGGACTCGTCAGTTGGAGTCAGGACAACAACGGGAAGTTCATGAGCCCCGCGAGCCAGGAGTTCCCTCCCGGAATCTCGAACCCGAATCGCGACCTCTTCTGGGTCAAGAGTTACAACACCGGCGCTCAGGCCCCGCGGCTCCGTGATCTGGACGGCGACGGCTCGCTGGAGGAGACGGATCAGGCGTTGAAGGACGGCGCACTCTACGACTACGTTCAGGACGTCCGGGCGTACCAGTCACCGCTCGATCCCACCGGTCGAGTGAGGAGCTATTCGCTCAACGGCTTCATCAGTGACATCCCCGACAATCCCAACGGTGCGTGGGGCTCGACCGTGGACCGGATCAGCAAGGTCCGCAACCCCGCGAACACCATGTACACCATCGCGGAGCACGACACCGGCTGGCAGGACAACTACAACCGCGGTGGCTGGGTGATCGACACCCTGCATCCCGTCGGATGGTGGAAGGACTTCCCCGCGTTCTGGGATCCTCAGGATCGGCTCGCGATGTCGTTCATCGATGGCTCCAGTCGAATCATCACGCTGGCGAATCCGAAGCTCAACGAGATCGTGACCGCCCACGAGATCCCGGTGAACGATGCTTCCGAAATCGACTTCGAACGATTCAAGACGTGGCTCCGCCCGGACCTTTGAATGATCCGGATCATCCGGGTCATCCGGATCATCCGGATCATCCAACCGCATCGAGGACGGCCCGGCCGGAGCATCCGCTCCCGCCGGGCCGTTCGCCCTTCACCGGTCACGGGATTCCCGGTCCTTGCCCCACTCGGGATTCCGCCTGATCACCGCTTTTCTCGAACCGATCCCTGAGAAACGGGTCTAGATTGGGTCAGTCACCACGGAGATTCCCGATGTCCATCGTCCGCTCGATCACGCTCGCACTCACCGCACCCGTCCTGGGGTTGACCGCTTCCCTCGCCACCGCGCAGGAACTGGTCCGTTACGACGCCCATCAGGTGGTCCGCGCCGAGGTCGACACGCTCCGTGAACTCCGCACCCTGCTCGCGCTCGGCGGCGACGTCTGGTCGGAATCGATCGGACTCGGTTCGATCGACGTGATGCTTCCGCTCGATCGGATCGGAACACTCGCTCGCACCGGCATCGAGTTCGAGGTGATGATCGCCGACGTTCAACGGCTGATCGACGAGGAACGAAGTCGCATCGATGGAGACGGCATCGCCGGCGTGGGGTTCTTCGAGGAGTACCACCAGCAGGACGAGCTCTTCGCGTTCTACGAGGCCCTGGAAGCGAGCCGCCCCGACCTCGTGACGTCGCGGAGCATCGGGGAGTCCATCGAGGGTCGGGAAATCCGCGCCTACACGATTTCCGGTGCCGAGGATCCGTCGAGCGTTCCCGCCATCTACATCGTGGCCGGCGCCCATGCCCGGGAGTGGATCAGTCCCGCGACGATCTCGTATCTCGCCGACACGCTGGTGAACGGCCATGGTGCCGACGATCGAATCACCCCGCTGGTGGACGATCTGGCATGGCACATCGTCCCGCTGGCGAATCCCGACGGCTACCAGTTCACCTGGAATTCCAACCGTCTCTGGCGAAAGACCCGCAAGGCGAACGGCGACGGCTCGTTCGGCGTCGACTGGAACCGGAACTTCGCCGCGGGATGGGGCGGTCCCGGTTCGAGCGGGAACACCGGCAGCGACACCTATCGCGGCACCGGGCCGTTCAGCGAACCGGAGACCCAGGCGATTCGAGACGACGTGGCCGCCAACCCGAACACCGCGATCTTCTTTGACGTGCACTGCTACTCCCAACTCGTGCTCTGGCCCTACGGATACGACTCCACCGAGCCGGAAGGACCGGCCGGCGAGATTCACCGGAATCTCGGCGAAGGAATCGCCGCGGCGATCGAGTCGATCAACGGCAGGGTCTTCGATCCGCAACCCGCCCACGACCTGTATCTGGCGAGCGGAACGAGCCTTGACTGGGCCTGGGACGACGCCGGCGTCTACGCGTTCACCTACGAACTCCGAGACACCGGCGAGTTCGGATTCGTGCTTCCTCCCGACCAGATCATCCCGAGCGGCAATGAGATCCTCGAGTCTTTCCTCTACGTCGGCGAGGAACTCGTCGGCAGCAACGCCCTCATCGACTTCCCGGAGGGCTTTCCCACCGTGGTCCCGGTGGACACCCCCACCGAGATCTTGGTGTCGATCAGCTCCGCCTTCACCGAACTGGATCCGACATCCGCCGTGGTGCGGACCCGAATCGACGGCGGCCCCCTCGTCACCGACCCGATGTCGCTCGCGGGCATCGATCAATACCTCGCCACGGTTCCCGCCGCGGACTGCGGCGCGGTGATCGAAATCGACTTCCTGATCGAGACGACGAACGGCAACACGATCGTTCTCCAGTCGGAGACGGGCCCTTGGCAGATCGACGTCGTCGACGAAACGGTCTTCTTCGCCGACGACGTCGAGACCGACCTCGGCTGGACCCTCGGTCTTCCCGGCGACGACGCCACCACCGGGGTCTGGGTCCGAGTCGACCCCATTGGAACGGCGGCACAACCGGAGAACGATGCCAGCGACCCGGGCACCATCTGCTTCGTGACCGGACAGGGCTCGGTCGGCGGAAGCCTCGGCGAGAACGACGTCGACGGTGGATCCACGTCCCTCGTGACCCCCTCGATCGATACCACCGGGATCGACCTCGGAACCGTCGCATTCGCCTACTGGTATCGCAACGACGCCGGCGCCAGTCCGAACCAGGACTCGATGCCGGTGGAGATCTCGACCGACGGTGGCGCAACGTGGACGCTGATCGCGACCATCTCGGACAACGCCTCGGCATGGAGGCTGCTCGAAATCGAGGTCGACCTCGCCGGTTCGACCTTGACCCAGGTTCGCTTCATCGCGTCGGATCTCGGCGACGGATCCATCGTGGAGGCGGCGATCGACGACTTCAGCATCACCACGCGATCCTGCCCGAATCGCGACTGCCCCGGTGACCTCGATGGTGGCGGACAGGTCGACGGTGGTGATCTCGGCCTCCTGCTGGCCGCATGGGGCACTTCGGATCCCTCCGCCGACCTGAATGGCGATGGAACCGTGGACGGCGCCGACCTCGGTCTTCTTCTCGCCAGCTGGGGGCCATGCCCGTGACGGACGCCCGGAGCCGGGACCGAGACGCCTGCGAAGACCCGGAAATCACGCCCCGGGGCTGCAATCGCCGATCCGAGGGGATGGCGAGGTGAAAAATACGGCACCTCGCTGCAATCACCGCCGACATCGGCGCGTTGTCCCAGTGGAGCATGACCCCCTTGCAACATCCTTTTTCTCGCCATCGCAACCGATTCCCGCGTCCGTCCTGGCTCGGACGGCTCGCCGCGACGGCGATCACCGGTTCCCTGCTCGCCCAGGCCCCGATGATGTCGGAAGACGATGCGATGATGATGGGCGGCGCCGAGGCACCGCGAACCTTCGACCGGAAGGATCTCGATTTCTTCGAAGCGAAGATCCGCCCCTTGCTGCTCGGGCGATGCCTCAACTGCCACAGCGACCAGGGAAGTCGAGTCCGCGCCGGACTGCGACTCGACCACCACGCTCAACTGCTCATCGGCGGTGACACCGGACCGGCCGTCGTCCCGGGCGACCCGGATGCGAGCCTCCTGATCCAGGCGGTCCGCTACGACGATCCCGGGCTCGAGATGCCACCTCGCGGCCGACTCACCAACGACGAAATCGCCCTGCTCGAGGAATGGGTCCGTCGGGGCGCGCCGATGCCCTCGGCCTCCGCCTCGGACGTCGATCCCGGCAATGAGCATCGCTGGACCGAAGAGGACATCGAAGCCGGCCGCGACCACTGGGCCTACCGGCCGGTGGAACGTGCCTCGCTTCCGGAAGTCTCGGACCCTTATTGGCCGCTCAGCGATCTGGATCGATTCGTGCTCGCGGATCTCGATCGTCGCGGCATCGGTCCCGTCGGACCCGCGGCCGCGAACACCTGGCTGCGTCGCGTCACCTTCGACCTCGTCGGACTTCCCCCGACGCCTGCGGAGATCGAGGATTTCGAGGCGGATCAATCACCCCTCGCCCGAGCGCGAGTGGTCGACCGACTGCTGGCATCCACGGCCTTCGGCGAACGGTGGGGTCGCCACTGGCTCGATGTCGCCCGATATGCGGAATCGAGCGGCAAGGAGAACAACATCGCGTATCCCCATGCGTGGCGATACCGCGACTGGGTGATCGAGGCCTTCAACGACGACGTGCCGTACGACCGTTTCGTCACCCGCCAGCTCGCGGGCGATCTGCTGGCCGCGGAAACCGAAGATGACGCGGCGCGGAATCTCATCGCGACCGGCTACCTCGCGATCGGGACCAAGGGGCACAACCAGCAGGGCGAGGCACAGTTTCGTTACGATCTCATCGACGAGCAGATCGACGCGATCACCCAGGGACTGCTGGCCACCACCGTGGCCTGCGCTCGGTGCCACGACCACAAGTTCGATCCGATTCCCCAGCGCGACTACTACGCGATGGCCGGAATCCTCGCCTCCACCCAGACCCGGTTCGGTACGTTCGAAGGTCCCGGCAATCGACACGACGCGGCCCTGATCGAGCTGCCCGCCGGCGCCTCACTCTCGGACGGGGCTTCGGTACCCGGTGGATTCAGACCGTTGATCACCGCGGCCCGCGACCGGGCCGCCCGACAGGTCGACGCCGCGCAAGTCATCCGCGCCGAACTTCGGGCCTCCGGAGTCCGCAACCCCCGAGCGGCACGTGACCGCCTCACGCCCACCCAGCAGCGGACGCTCCAGCAGGCGCGGAACGCCGAGGGCCAGATCAGGATCTCCGAGTCCTCACTCGCCCGATTCGACGAGGCGGGGCGACCCACGATCGAGAACTTCGTCTGCATGGGTGCCGCGGAAGGCGACGTTCGCGACGTGCCGTTCCTCGAACGCGGCGAAATCGACGGACGCGGCGCCACCGTACCTCGAGGCTTCGTCCAGGTCCTCGAATCGGACTGGACGCCGTCCATCGATTCGAGCGGGAGCGGGAGACTCCAGCTCGCCGAATGGATCACGGATGAACGCAATCCGCTCACCAGCCGGGTCTGGGCCAACCGGATCTGGTCGCACCTCGTCGGACGCGGCGTGGTGACTTCTCCCGACAACTTCGGGCTGAGCGGTGAACAACCGACGAATCCCGGGCTTCTCGATCATCTCGCCACGCGACTCGTCGACTTCGAGTGGTCCACCAAGGCGTTGATCCGGGAGATCGTCCTCTCGCGGACCTACGGAATGTCCTCTGCATGGAGCCGCGTACAGGCCGCTGCGGATCCCGACGAGATCGCCCTCTGGCGGATGCCCAAGCGACGCCTCGAGGCCGAAGCGATTCGCGACTCGATGCTCGCCGCGGGGGGGATCCTCGAAATGAGCGTGCCCGACGGATCCGCGGTCGGCGCATTGGAAGGACAGCTGCGAGCCGGTCTCCTCGATCGCTTCATCACCCAGACCGGCGCAGGGTTCGCCAACCACCGAAGCGTCTACCTACCGGTCGTCCGCGGCCATCTCCCCGAGTCGCTCGCGATCTTCGACTTTCCAGAGCCGAACTTCGTCACCGGCACCCGTGATCGAACCAACGTGGCGACGCAGGCGCTGTTCCTCATGAATAGCGAAGAGGTGACGCGACTCGCGGATGCCATGGCGAATCGCATCATCTCCCGAGCGGATGGCGTGACCGCTCGGATCGTCCTCGCTTTCCGAATCTGCTTCGGCAGATCACCGTCCTCCAACGAGTTCATCGCCTGCCGCGACTTCCTCCGCGAGTACGCCACCGCCCGAGCGGATGACGACCTGGAGCGGACCGCATCCGCGAACGCCTCGGATCGACGCGGTTCGACACGTCGAAATCGAAGCCGGAACAACCGCAGGACGCCGACCCGCACCCCCGGCGAACTTCCCGCGTACTCGGCGATGTGCCAGACGTTGTTCCAATCGGCGGAATTCCGCACCATCGATTGAATTCATCCGGCCGAAAGTCTCGGCAAGGAGCTGCCATGGATCTCTGCAACAACCGAATCACACCGCTCGCCACCCGTCGGGAGACGCTCCAGTCGCTCGCCTACGGATTCGGCTGGCTCGCGTTCTCCGGATTGCTCGGCAATCAGGCCGACGCAGGAATGGCAGTCGATGATTCCCTCGCCCCGAAACGCCCCCACCATGCCGCCCGTGCGAAGCGAGTGATCTTCCTGTACATGTCGGGGGCCCCATCCCACCTTGACACGTTCGACTACAAGCCGGACCTGACCGCACGGAACGGGAACACGTATCGAGGCAACGCGAAGCTGCTCGGCAGTCCCTGGAAGTTCGAACGACACGGCGAAAGCGGCCTTCCGATCAGCGAGCTCTTTCCAGGCGTCGCGCGCCATGCGGATGATCTCTGCCTGCTCCACGGCATGAAGGCGGGAATTCCCGCGCACGCCCAGGCCCAGATGCAACTGCACACCGGATCGTTCCAGTTCGTTCGACCCTCGATGGGCTCGTGGTCCCTGTACGGACTGGGCACCGAAAATGAGAATCTTCCCGGCTTCATCACCGTGAACCCCGGGTCCTCGGCGAACCAGTACGGGAACGCCTTCCTTCCCGCGACGTACCAGGGGACGCCGGTCCGGGTCTCGAACCGACGAGGCCGCGGAACCGACGCGCCGATCGATCATCTCCAGAGCGAACGCAACGGCACCTCGGTGCAGCAGGAGCAACTCGCACTGCTCCGCCGACTCGAGCGTGATCGAGCCCGTCGCGGAAAGGGTGACCCCGCGGTCGAGACGGTTCTGAAGCAGTACGAACTGGCCTTCCGCATGCAGACCGAAGTTCCGGACGTCGTCGATCTCGGCGCGGAGGACCGACGAACCCTCGAGATTTACGGGATCGGGCAGGACGGCACGGACGAGTTCGGGCGTCAGTGCCTTCTCGCCCGTCGATTCGCCGAAGAAGGCGTCCGATTCATCGAGATTCAGGCGGGCGGCTGGGACACCCACCGAAACATGCGGACCGCACTGGCGGCGCGATGCCATGCGGTGGACAAGCCGATCGCCGGACTCCTCGCGGATCTGAAACGCCGGAACATGCTCGACGACACGCTCGTGGTCTGGGGCGGCGAATTCGGCCGCACCCCCTATGCACAGGGCGCCGATGGTCGTGATCACAATGCGAAGGGGTTCACGATGTGGATGGCCGGTGGCGGCGTCAAGGGTGGATTCCAATACGGTTCGACCGACGAGATCGGTCGCGAAGCGGTGGACGGCGTCATGGACACCCATGACTGGCACGCCACGCTGCTTCACGCGATCGGACTCAACCACGAACGTCTCACGTTCAACCACGCCGGCCGCGATTTCCGATTGACCGACGTCCACGGGAAGGTCCACGAAGCGATCTTCGCCTGAGCCGGACCGGCTTCACCGCGGAGTCGAAGTGATCTCGGCCGATCGATCGTTCTCTTCCATGGGGGGCGCCGGATCGGCGATCCGAAGCACCACGACGCCGGCCACGATCGCGGCAAGGCAGGCGACGCGGTGGAACGCTCGGGATTCCCCCAGCCTGGCCATTCCGTAGATCGCGGTTCCGACCGCGCCGATCCCGGTCCACACCGCATACGCGGTACCGATGGGAATCCTGGTCGCCGCGATCGACAGCAGGAACATGCTCACGGACATCCCGATCACGAACGCGACCGACCACGAGCGATTCCGAAAGCCATCACACGACTTCAGCGAGACCGCACCGAGGCACTCGAAACAGCCCGCGACGCACAGGACGATCCAGCTCATGGACGAACCTCCCCGGCGGATGCCTCATCTCCCAGGAGCCGAAGTCCGACCACGCCGAGTACCACCAGCGTGATTCCGACGATTCGCCCCGTCGAGACGAGATCCTCGTGCCAGAGCATGCCGACGATCGCGGTACCGGTTGCCCCGAGGCCGGTCCACACCGCATAGGCGGTCCCGATGGCGAGTACGCGAACGGCTCGAGCCAGTGGGATGAAGGAGGCGACCATGGCCGCCACCACCAGCACCGTCGGAACGGGTCGGGAGAAACCTTCGGTGACCGGCAGCCCCGAAGCCCATGCGATCTCGAAGCAGGCGGCGACGAGGACGAGAAACCACGCCGCGCGATGATCGCGCGCATTCCCGCCCGGTGGTTCACCCATCGAACTTCACGAGTCTCGTGACGCGGCCGGTCGGGACCCATTCCGCCACCAGAATCGACCCGTCCTGCAGAAAGATCGCATCGTGAGGATGAACGAACCGTCCCGGTCGGAAATCGGTGCGAGGCTTGCCGCGAAGATTCGTCGGATGGCCGTCACCGAGCATGGTGATGGGTTGATTGTTCTCGTCGTAAAGCGTGACCACGCTTTCCAGATCCGGAACCAGCATCACGCCATCACGGAAGTCGACGTCACAGGGACGCCGGACGCCCTTGGTGTGCAGCGCGACGGAATTGCCGTCGAGGTCGAAGACCTGCAAGCGACGGTTGCTTCGATCCGCGACCATCACCGTCGGCTGGTCGCCGCGGGGATCCACCCAGAGTCCGTGGGGGCAGGCGACTTCACCCTTGCCATTGCCGGGTCGTGCGAAGACCGACTTCCACTCGCCGTCCGCCGAGTAGCGATGAATGAACGACCGTCCGTAGCCGTCCCCGACGAGCAGATCACCGTCGGGCAGGAAAGCGACGTTCGTCGGACACCACTGTCCCGGCTGGTCGTACGCCTCGCTCTCCACGGGGTCACCCGAGCTCCAGACGACCTTTCCGTCGAGCCCCGTCTTCACGACGGCGCGACGACGGGTGTCGCAGTGATAGAGGAACTCGCCATTCGATTCCTTTCGGAGATCGATGCCATGGGCACCACCGGCGAACTCCGCACCCCAGTCACCGATGAACTCACCCGTCGGCGTGTAGACGCAGACCCCGGATTTGCGGGTGCTTCCACCCCCCACGGTGTGCGCGACATAGATCCGGCCCGCCGCATCCTGAGCGAGCCCATGCGTGTCGCCGAACTTGATTCCGTTCGGGGGCGTGAGCCAGTCGTGCTCGCATCGCCAGCGATTCTCGCCCTCACCGAGAATGATCGGGTCATCGATCATCCGGGCCGAGGTCCGACGCCCGGCGACCGCCAGGGAAGGCACGATGGTCACCGCGGCCGAGGCGGCGAGAAAACGACGGCGATCGAGTTGAAGGTCTTGCATACCCGGATTCTACGGTGAGAACCGTCAGGCTCGCGTGGGGAAATCAGCCTCGACCGCAAATGAAGATCGCCCGCATGTTGAACATGCGGGCGATCTGAAGTCTTCAGTCGAAAAGCCGGCTCACCAGTCGTTGCGACGGGTCCCGCGATCTCGTCCACGCCGACCGCTGTCCTTTTCGAACATGCCGCCACCGCCGCCGCCCGGATCGCCGCCGCCGTAGCCGCCACCACCGCCACCGCCGCCACCGCCACCGCCACTGTGAGCAGCGCCTCCTCTCTGCCCCGCAGGTGCTCAACTCTCTCGCCTGCTCCGCCGTCGCCACCAACGGACTCCACTCGGGCGCGTACCAGCTGCTC
>NZFT01000051.1 GCA_002690755.1 Phycisphaerae bacterium | reverse complement strand
GGATTCGCGAGCCGCCTCCGGGCCGATCGATCGACTCACCCGGTCCAAAGGGCGAGGAGAACGCCGATGTCGCCGCCTCCGACCGACCCGCTGTCGTCCAGGTCCGCCTCCGGATCGGCGGTCCCCCACCGCGAGAGCAGCACCCCGAAGTCGGCGCCATCGACCCGGCCGTCGTGATTCAGGTCCCCCGGGATGGAATCCGCCGCGGGCGGCAGCCACCAGGCGATCGCGGCCCGCGTCGAAACCGAATTACCGTCGATCCGGCTCAGCCGGACGGCATAGTCCCCGGGCTCGAGCCCGCGAACGTGAATCAACTCGACGTTGTCGACGGCGCTGGCGCTTCGGACATTCCCGCTCGCGAACGTCCCCGCCCCGGCACCGACCAGAGACTCGGGTACCTCGTCCACGATCCTGAACAGCTCGAGATCGAGATCCGGGTGCGTGGAGATCGCGAAGTTCGACGC
The DNA here is from genome assembly GCA_002690755.1 of Phycisphaerae bacterium. GTDB lineage: Bacteria > Planctomycetota > Phycisphaerae > Phycisphaerales > SM1A02 > UBA12014. The sequence goes on along the minus strand of NZFT01000051.1, from coordinate 21,790 downwards.
GACGACCCGGTTCCAGGTGACGAGAATCCCGATTTCGTCGGCGACGGCGTCGATCGAGAATCGATGCCAGAGGACTTCACCGTTCGACATCGACTCGAAGTCCCAGCCGGGACCGGCCATCGTCGCCGAGGCGGCGAGCTCGCCGGTACCGGACTGTTCCAGTCCCGTGTAGATCGCATGGGCCCGGTCGATGTCCACCAGTCCGGCGCCATAGATCTCGTCGATCGGCCTCGAGGTCGCCCCGCGCTGCGGCCCCTTCGATTCGGGCGCGTTGGTCCAGGTCTCGTCACGGGATGCGCCGGCCAGCAGCACCGCCTTGACGACCTGCGGCAGATCGGCGATCGAGTTGGCGGCGAGTTCCGGCGTGACGTCGTGCGTCTCGTAGAGCAGGGCGGCGCATCCGGATACGACCGGCGTCGCGAAGCTCGTGAAGTCCGCCGGCGCGACCAGCTCGGGCTTCATCCGCCCCTGCTGATCCGTGCCGGGTCCGGTGTCGGCTTCGGCGTGGTCGCCATCGGCCACCCCGACCGCGATCCCATGGTGCATGCCCGCGAGGAGCGCCGGCGAATCGCTGCCGGCGCCGTTGTTCACGCCCACCACCCACAACGTCTTGAAGGTGTTCGCGGCGAAGTCCGCGCGTCGCAGCAGGTTGATGTCGGCGGACGCCCCCCCGCTCGCGATCCAGCTGTGGTTGAAGATCCTCGCCCCACCCGGCGGATTGTCCGGCAACGAACTCGAACCGTATCGGAGGTATCCCGATCCGATGAAATCATTGACCTCGAAGAGATTGACCCTCGGAATGCCGGGGGCGACCCCGTCTTCGTTTCCGTAGAGCGCGAAGCCCACCTTCGACGCGTGGACGCTCGAGGCCGTGGATCCGCTCCGCTCGATGAAGTCGATGCCCGTGAACCGCGGATCACCTTGATTCGGCGAATACCCCGGGTCCAGCGCCTCGGTCTGCACGACGACCACCCCGGCGCCGGTCGGCAGGTCGTCACCCAGCCTCGCCGCGAGGTCGAAGTAGCCGATGTCCTGGAGGACGTCCGCGGCGAGCACGGGGGTCGCCGAGGCCACGATGCTGGCGGCGATGACGGGTCGGAATCGACGGATCTTCATGACGCGGGGCTCCCGGGAGTCGGACGGCCTCGACGCCGTCCATCAACTCTAGCCCTGGAACGACCGCGATCCACCACCCCGTCCGGAAACCCGGTCGAAGTGGCGATTTCGTTCCATCTGATCGGCTGGTGCAGGCGGCCGACGCCGCTCAGTCGCCGGCGGCGTCGCGACGGACGAGCAGTTCCACGCGGGCGTCTTCGCCGCTGCGGGTGTCGAGACCGAGCTGATCGCGTCGGGGCTCGCTGGTTCCGCTGATCTGGACCCGGATCCGGCCGGCGGGAATACCGGCCGCCTCGAGGTGTTCGACGACGATGCTCGCCCGCGCCCAGGCGATCTCCCGCCCTTCACCCGGACGATTGAACGCCTCGGGTTCCGAGGCGTGGCCTCGAACCTCGATGATGTTTCGACGCCCCGCCTGGGAAGCCGCGAACTCCTTGATGATCGAATCCGCCTGCGGTGACATGGTGAGCGACTTGAAACCGAAGGGGACGTCGGTGCCCTCGCCGAAGTAGTCGATGTCCCGAGGGGAGCGGACGTCCCGCTCGCGACCTCGGACCCCCGCGGTGTTGGCTTCGCCCGCGCCACGCTTGCGAATCGCCTCCAGCACCCGTGCGTCCTTGGGATCGTCGGGATCGAGCGGATTGTGGAACGCGCGACGGACCGCCTCGATGAGTTCGGGATCGATGTCCTGGACCTCCATCGCGGCGCCCTCGGACTCCTCGCCGCCGCCCCCGGCGTTGCCGCCCTTGGGCTGCACGTTGAGCGCGAAGAGGATCACGAAGAACCCCATCAGCAGCATGACCATGTCGGCGAAGGAGATCAGCCACTCGGGGGCCCCGGCCTCCTCCTCCTCCTCGTGACCTCCGCCGCCGTGGCCACCGACGTGTCCGCCTGAATGCTTGTCGTGTTCGTCGGACATGCGATTCCCGTTTCCCGCCGATCAGGCCGCGAGCTTGAGACCGCCTCGTCCCGACTGCGGGACGAAGGCGAGCATCTTCTCGGTGGTGGTTCTCGGGTTGTCGCCCGCCTGGATGCTCATGATGCCCTGAAGCATCATCTCCTTCGCGAGGATCTCCTCGCCGGAGCGGAGCGAAAGCTTGTCGCCGATCGGTCCGGCGATGGCGTTCGCGAGCACGGTTCCGTACATCGTCGCCGTCACCGCGACCGCGAGCATGCCGCCCAGTTCCTCGATGCTTCCGCCGAGTGAACCGAACATGCCGATCTGTCCGATCAGCGTCGCCGCGAGGCCGTAGCCCGGACCGTAGAGCTTGATCAGATCGAAGAACTTCTTGCCGGCCTTGTGCCGTTCCTGCATGGCCATCACCTCGAGCCGCAGGGTGGTCTCGACGATCGCCTCGTCGGTGCCGTCGACCGCCATCTTGAGGCCTTGGGCGAGAAACGGATCCGAGACGTCCTCGATCTCGCTTTCGAGGGCGAGGATTCCGTCTCGGCGAGCCTTGTCGCTGAGCGTCGCCATGAGGGTCACGGTCTCGGCGTTGGAGACCGAGGGTTCCCGCATGAACGCCTTGATGTAGCCGGGCACCTGCTTGAGCTTGTCCATCGGCATCGCCATGAACAGCACGCTGATCGTGCCGCCGAACACCATGATGACGCCCTTGAGCGACCAGAACATCATGATGTTGCCGCCGTGAGCCAGCACGAGCACGATCGTGCCGACGATGACGACGACGCCGAGGATTGTTCCGATCAGGCTTGCCTTGTCCATGGCTCGATCAACCTCCTGCAACGAGAAGTCCACCATCGGCGGACACGCTGCTTGAAGGACGATCGGCCCGAATGCAAGGGTTCTTGACGCGACTCGGCATCTCCGCGGATCGCGCGTGCGGGTCGTGCGGATCCCGCCGATGGGACTCCCACCGCGAACGGGTTCTTATCGGAAACGCCCCACCAGACCGACCGATCCGGATCGAGCGGGCCCCGGCGGCGGGGACCTCCGGGGATCGTTCAATCCGACGCGGTGGCCGCGACCATCGATTCCGAGGGCGACTCGATCCGCTTCAACGCGGGCGCCGGCCTGAACGTGACGGTGCTGGAGGCGGGGATCAACAGGGTCTCCCCGGTCCGGGGGTTGCGACCGGGCCTCGCCTCCCGATGCTTGCGTTCGAAGGTGCCGAAACCGGCGAGGGTCACCGAACCATCCCGCTCCACGCCCTCCAGCACCGCATCGAGCACCGCTCGGACGGCCTTCTCCGCGTGGATCCGGGGGCCACCGAGATCGGTGGCGACGAGTTCGACGAGATCACCCTTGTTCATGCAGCGGTTCCTTTCCGTCGTCGGGGACGAAACCGGAAGATAGTCCCGCGCCCGCGGCGGGTCGAGCGTCCGATTCCCGGCGGGGGATCCGCGGTGGACATCCGATCGAAGTTGCGTATCCAGTCGACGAGTCGTAAGCGGCGCACGAGATGGGGTCTGCTAGCATCGCGGTCCGATGATCTCCACGCCCCGAACGCCCGAATCGCCGCTGGTCGTCCGCACCGAACACCTCGACCCAGATGCCGAAGCCTGGATCGCGGAACGATGCGCGTTCGCGGTGGCCGCACCGGGCGACGAGACCTTCGACGGCCTCGCGGATCGGATCGTCGGACTCGTGGTGCGGACCTACACCGACGTCGACAGCACGCTTCTCGATCGCCTTCCCGCGCTGCGAGTCGTCGCCCGCGCCGGCGTGGGCGTCGACAACATCGACGTCGCCGCGTGTCGGGCCCGAGGCGTCGAGGTCGTCCACACCCCGGACGCGAACACCCAGGCGGTGGTCGAGTACGTCACCGCCCTGCTCTGCGACGCGATCCGCCCCCGACTTCTTCTCGACTCGGCGGTCGATGCGGACCGGTGGAAGGCGATCCGCGCCGAAGTCTGCGGCGAACGACAGATGAACGAGATGACGCTGGGAATCCTGGGCCTGGGAAGGATCGGTCGCCGGATCGCCTCGGTCGCGGGCGCGATCGGCTTCAACGTCCTCTACCACGACCTGATCGACATCGCGGAACCGGCTCGTGCCGGTGCCGAGCCGGTCTCGATGGAAACACTGCTGTCGGAGTCCGACGTGCTCACGATCCACGTCGACGGTCGGGCGTCGAACCGGGAACTGATCGACGCCGGAACCCTCAGACGCCTGAAGCCGGATGCGGTGCTGCTCAACACGAGCCGTGGTTTCGTCGTGAGACAGGACGACCTCGCGAGCTGGCTGGCGGGACGGCCGGAGGCCCAGGCGATCCTCGACGTCCACGCGGAGGAGCCGTTCGCCGCCGACGATCCGCTGATCGCGCTGCCGAACGCCCACCTCGCACCGCACCTCGCCAGCCGGACCCGCACCGCCATGGCGAACATGAGCTGGGTGGTCCGGGACCTCTGGCGGGTGCTCGAAGGCGAGCCCCCCCACCATCCCGCACCCGATCCATCCTGAAACGAGACGGGCCCCGATCCGGTGGATCGAGGCCCGTGATTCGTTCGGACGTCGATGGTCCGAGCGGTCGTGCTCAGAAGCAGGACCCCCAGTAGCTGAGCAGCAGACCCATGTCGGCGCCGTTCACGACCCCGTCGTGATTCAGATCGCCGGGACAGGGCTGCGGCGCTCCGCCGACGAGTCGCGAGAGGGTTCCTGCGAACGGCTGCGCGTACCAGAGGTCATCGCCCACGATCGCGAGGCCCGAAGGGCACCAGAGATCGTCCACCAGGGTCTCGGTGCCACCGTCGCCACGAACCCGCAGGATGCTGCCGGTTCCCGGCAGGAAGTTCCCGAACTTCGGATCGAAGGTCCCTGCGGAGCTCACGATCAGACTGCCGTCCGCCGCCATCTCGACGTCGACGAGGGTGTCGAAGCCCGTGTACATCGTGGTGAGCGTGCCCGCCGCATCGACCGCGAAGATCGAAGCCGTCCCCGCCGCGAACGGAAATCCGACGAGTTGGACGACGATCGCCCCGCCCTTGCCGTCCGCGATCACTCGGGTCGGCACCGCCTGGGAGATGCCGGGAATGGTGCCCTCGGGATTCTCGACGCCCGGAAACTCCGTCACGATCGAGAGTGCGTCGGTGGAGGCATCCCATCGAAGCAGGATGTTCGCGCCGGAGTCGACGATGTAGAGATCACCACCGCCCGCCGGCGCCATCGAATACACGTTGGAATCGTTGTAGCCGTTGCCGACCACGAAGGGGAAGACCGGAACCTGCTGGATCATCGCGTCCCCGAGTGCCGGGTACGGCCCTCCGCGACGCACCGCCGGCGAGGCGTCGTATCGCAGCAACGAACCGAGACTCGGAAAGGGCGGAATGGCCGGGCCGCCCGCGGCGAGCAGCAGCGATCCGTTCTCGTCGAAGGCGAGCTGCAGCGCGCCCGTCGGTTCGCCCATGGGATTGAAGGCGACGTCGATGCCTTCGACGAAGGACATCAGGTCGAATCCACCCTCGAGATTCCGTCCGAGGTAGGAGATCTTGCCGTTGCCCGGCGCATCGGGCCCCTGCACGCCCATCTCGCTGAACCAGATGGTCCCGTCCGCATCGGCCGCCACCCCGATCGGATTGTTCAGGCCGGACAGGACGACGTCCTCGTCACCGCCGCCGAGGGCGGGACCGGCCGCGATCATCGTCGCAACGAAGGCTGTTGAAATCGCTTGAATTCGAATACTCATGATCATTCTCCTCGACGGGTTTCATCGATTGGACGCGGCGTCAGGGATCCGGTCGGAATCAGACCACCGCGCGGACGGATTCGATGTTACCGCCCGACCCCTCCCTTGCACATCAAACGTTTGTAACCTGTCGAAAATCGGACCGGATCGGCGGTTTCCGACCCGTTTATCCAGGTTTCGCTGCCGGCCGTGGGGTCCCGGCGAACGAGTGGATCGCATACGATCCTCGACCTTCATCCCCTCCAACACCGCTTCGGAAGCCACCATGTCATTCGAGATCCTCTCCGTCCACGCTCGCCAGATCCTCGACTCGCGCGGTAATCCGACCCTCGAAGCCGAGGTGATCCTCGAAGGCGGCTCCGGCGGGCGGGCGGCCGTGCCCAGCGGTGCGTCGACGGGGGAGAACGAAGCGGTCGAACTTCGCGACGGCGGATCCGCCTGGCTCGGCAAGGGCGTCTCGACCGCAGTCGAGAACGTGAACGAACGCATCGCGCCGGCGATCGAGGGCCTCGACGGACTCGACCAGGAAACGCTCGACGCCACGCTCTGCGAACTGGACGGTACGGAGACCAAGGCGGCGCTCGGCGCGAATGCGACGCTCGCCGTCTCCCTCGCGACCGCGCACGCGGCCGCTTCGGCCACCAACCAGCCACTCTACCGGTACCTCGGCGGCACCACCGCCCGCACCCTTCCGATCCCGATGCTCAACATCCTCAACGGTGGCAAGCACGCGGACAACACCGTGGACTTCCAGGAGTTCATGATCCAGCCCGTGGGTTTCGATGAATTCGAAACCGCCCTTCAGGCCGGGGTCGAGTGCTACCACGCCCTGAAGACGGTCCTCAAGAAGCGCGGCCTTTCGACCGCGGTCGGTGACGAAGGTGGTTTNGCCCCGAACCTGCGAAGCAACGAAGAGGCGCTGGAGGTCATCGCCGAGGCCGTCGGCACCACCGAGTATGAATTCGGCAAGCACATCACGGTGGCCCTCGATCCCGCGACCAGCGAGCTCGCCAACGAGGCGAAGAAGCTGGGCAGGGATGGCTACTGCTTCTTCTCCAGCGAACCCGACAAGGTGATCTCCGCCGAGGAGATGGTCGACCTCTGGGCGTCGTGGTGCGAGAAGTGGCCGATCACCTCGATCGAGGACGGGCTCGCCGAAGACGACTGGGAGGGCTGGCGGCTCCTCACCGAACGCCTCGGCGAGCAGATCCAGCTCGTCGGCGACGACCTCTTCGTGACCAACCCTCGATTCCTCGAGCGTGGCATCGAGGAAGGATGCGGCAACGCGATCCTCGTGAAGGTCAATCAGATCGGAACACTCAGCGAAGCGCTCGACGCGGTCAACCTCGCGACCCNCTGCGGCTTCGCGAGCGTGCTCAGCCATCGCTCCGGCGAAACCGAGGATGCGACCATCGCCGACATCGCGGTCGCCACCAACTGCGGCCAGATCAAGACCGGCGCACCGTGCCGGTCGGACCGAAACGCGAAGTACAACCAGCTCCTGCGGATCGCCGAGAACCTCGGCCCCAACGCCATCTACGGGGGTTGAGCGGGACCGGCGTCGCGTGAGCTTCGCTACGAGGGCTCGAAGTACAGACGGCGGCCGTCGCGGAGCCGGGCCCACCAGCGGTCGTAGTCCTCGGGCGTCCACGCCGTCCATTCGGTGCCGGAGTACTGCAGGAACCGGCCCAGATCGCGACCGAAGGAGATGGCATCGCCGGTCTCCCCGCGCCGCACCTCCGCCCACCGATCGAGTCGCCGATCGAGCTCGTCGTCGGATCCGTCGATGGCGGCGGCGAGACTTCGAGCATCGATGATCGCCATCGACGTTCCCGCGCCGACGTGGGGAATCGCGATCCGGTTCGCGTCACCGATCAGAACCAGTCGTCCCGACACGGCGCGGGACGCGATGCCTCCGTGAATCGCCTGCAAGGACCACGAATCGCTCGACTGCAGGATCGACGACATCGACGCGGGCATCGATTCGGACACCTCCCGACGGAAGGTCTCGAGGTGGGCGGCCGGAATGCCTCCCGGCGGCAGTGACCAACGATGGACCGTGGGTTCCCCGGTCCCCAGGAGATCGTCGAGGTCCTCCATGGTCGTGTTGCGGTACCACATCCAGTTGATCAGGACGTCGCCCGCTGGCGACTGGATCGGATAGGCGACGACGTGGGATCGGTCGAGGTAACCGTTCACCATGGATCCATCCAGCATCGCCTCGCGCACCGGCCCGGCCTCCGGCGGGAGGGCCTCGACCGGAATCAAACCCCGGATCGCGACGTAACCGAGGAACTCGGGCTTGAAGTCCGGATCGACCGCCTCGCGGACCCGGGATCCGATGCCGTCGGCACCGACCACCAGATCGAACTCCTGACGATTCCCCGAGTCGGTCCGGACCCAGGCCAGATCGTCCTCGACCCCGACCTCGAGCACGTTCGTCCCGCGGTCGACGATCCCTTCGGGGAGCGCCGAGGCCAGCACCTCGTGAACCGCGCTCCAGCGCACCGTCCGCTTGGACAGGGCCTGCCTCCAGCGAACGACCCCGGTTCGGTCGAAGACCACCCGCTGGTGAATGGGGATTCCGAAATCCNCCCCGAGGGTNNCCGCCACCGACGGGTCCATCGCGATGCCGAGNCCTCGATCCNNNAGATCGGATGCGGACCGTTCGAGGATCTCGACNCGATGCCCNGNCTGGAGCAGTCGATCCCCCANCGCCGTNCCTGCGATGCTNCCTCCGACGATGCCGATGTTCATCTTCAACGTGTCTGCTCCANCCTTGGACCGGCNNGGNCTCTCATNCACGNCGGGGAGGCGGTATTCTCGNNCGCGATGCCGACCGAANTTCCAGATTCANCGCTGTGGAGATCCTCCGGCGCCGGTCCCGAGGACCTGGTGGNNACNTGTCTGGTTCGGTCGGGCACCAGNCGCATCATCGTAGTGAATCGANGCGACGCACCCTCCGGGATCGAGGATTCGGANCTCGCCCTCCGNCTCTTCGGCAGGGANTCCGTCGCCGACGGCATCGGNGGCGACCACTATCAACTGAACAAGNTGGCGNTCTGGAACCGGCACGCCNNCGACGGGNTCGAGTTCNCCTTCTTCAACCTCNCCCCGGGATCCAGACGCGTCTCCCGCGGCGCCGAATGCGGCCATGCGGGCGTGGCCGTCGCCCTGGTCGCCGGACCCGGTCGACTCGACGGACCGGTTCGCGTTCGCAACGTCGACACCGGCCAGCTTCTGGAGGTCGCCTCCCACGAGGCTTCGAAGGGGCGATCCGGCGCCTTTCTCGCGAAGGTGATCCACGACCCCCCGATCACCGTGATGAACGAGGCCGAACTGGTGGCGACGTCCCCGACCGGTGAGGTACTCCGGTGGGAGACCGTTCCCGCGGGGAACATCTTCGCACTCGTTCCGGGCCTGAACACCTGCGATGACGAGGTCGTCCGCCGGAAGATCCAGACCGTGACGCTGGAATGGGCCCGCGACACGGGACACGACAATGCGAGCGCGGAATTCATCCGGACGATCTCCTACGACGCACGTTGGGAGGACGCCGGACGGTGCAGGGTCGATGCGGAGTGTCACAACGGATNCGAAAAGCACAATTCCCTTCCGGTCTCGGGTTCCTCGGCGCTCTGCACCCATCTCGCCGTTCATCGGTTGCGATCCGCCGGGCCCCCGCCTTCCACGGACCCGAGCCGATTCCGGATCGAATTCGACCTGGCCTCGGCATCGGGAACGGAATCCGTCACGGTGGAGGCCGAACGTCGTTCGGACGACTGGGGGATCGTGTCCACCAGCTGCAGCACGAACGCCCGCCTGCTCCTCGAGGGAATCACCTTCCTGTCGCGCTGACCGGCATCGCCGGAGGAGTGCATCGACGATGTGTGGCATCGCAGGCATCTTTCATCCCGAACGAAGTCGTTCTCCCCGCCGAATGAAGGCGGTGGTGGAAGCGATGCTCGACGTCATGTCCCATCGCGGACCCGATCATCAAGGTTGCTGGACCGACGAACGCTTCGGAGGAGGAACCGCCCGTCTCCGGATCACCGGCGGACGTCGAAGGGCCGATCAACCCCTGATCGACGAGTTCGGGGGCGTGTTCGTGTTCAACGGCGAGCTCTACGACCCCGCGGAAGTGGCGAGTCGGATGGAAGTCCCGCATTCCGCCGAGGATTCCGACGGGACGGTCCTCGCGCGGCTGGTCCGGGAGCGCGGTCCGGCCGGCCTGCAGGGGATCTCCGCGATGTTCTCCCTCGCGCGCTACGACCCGCGTGAGGGGTCCCTGCTGCTCGCCCGCGACGCCTACGGACAGAAGCCGCTCTACCACCGGACGCTTCCCGACGGCACCCTGGTCTTCGGTTCCACCCTCGCCGCGGTGCACGTCGCCGCGGGCCCGTTGCGGATTCGCGAGGAGGCGATCGACGAGTGTCTCCTCTTCAAGAGCGTGGGAGGATGCGCGACGGGATTCGAAGGGGTGGAACAACTTCCCCCCGGCGGGTGGCTGCGGATCGATCGCGCGGGCTCGGTCACCAGCGGCGTGTGGAACGAATTCCCGGAACTCGGTTCCGAACCACCCCCGAGCCCCGACCGACTGCAGGAGATGATCCTCGAAGCGATCCGCAGACGGGTCACCCCGAGGTTCCGGCCCACGGTCTTCCTGAGCGGCGGACTGGATTCCTCGATCGTGACCGCGGGCGTGGAACGGCTCCGGGTCGGCGATCAGGCGCCCCTCGCATTGAGCATCGGATACGACGTCGGAACTTCGGAGGACGAGACCGACCACGCCCGTCGCCTCAGTCGGGAGCTCGGCATCCAGCACGAGGTCGTCATGCTTCCCGCCGCGGACGTGCCGGACCTGATGGAAAGGGTCTCCGGATTCCTCGAGGATCCGGTCGCGGACCCGATCACCATCCCCTACTTCCATCTCGCCGGGGTGGCGGCCGCCGAGACCAGGGTCGTCCTGACCGGTGACGGTGCGGACGAATTCTGGGGTGGCTACGACCGCTTCGCGGATCCACCGGACTCGATCGACGAGTACCTGCGGCGTTCGATGGTCTTCAAGCCCGAGGAACTGGGGCTCGAGTCGCACCCGGCCTCCTATCTGGCCGGCGTGCAGATCGAAGACCGGCTCGAACCGCTGGACCGGATCATGCGCCTCGAAGTCCGAAACCGCCTGAGGAACTACCACCTCTCCCGGATCGACAAGCTCTCGATGGCGCACGGTCTCGAGGCCCGCTGCCCGTTCCTCGACGCCCGGCTTTCCCGGACCGCGATGGAGATTCCCGGGAGCCTCAAGCGAGATCGCGACCGGGTGAAGGTTCCGCTCCTGGAGGCCTCGCGCGACCTGCTGCCCGAGTGGCTTCTCGACCGCCGGAAGCAACCGTTCACCGGACCGGTCCTCGGCTGGCTCCGATCCTCGCTCCGGCCCCGGCTCCGGGACCTCGCTCGGGGATCGGACCCCCGGCTCTCCGAACGCGTCGACGTCGCGGGGCTCGTGGAGACCCTGGACCGACCCGAGGCGGTGGGCGGGATCGCCAATCGACTCTGGTCCCTGCTCATCCTCGAGACCTGGCTGGTATCGACCGCACCTCGATTCGCGAACTCCTCTCCGGAACAACTCGATGCAACTTGATGAACGAACCGAAGCGCTCTGGTCCAGGATCGTGGAACGCGGCCTCGTCGACACCCACTTCCACATCGGTCCGGAGTTCGTCCCTCGCAAGTACGACGTACTCACCCTCGCCGAGGCCGCTCGAAGCGTGAACGCGACCATGGTGCTCAAGTGCCATACCTGGCCGACCACCCCGCTGGCCGCGCTGGCCCGGCTGGAGTTCAAGGTCGACTTCCTCGGCAGCGTGGTGCTCAACCGCGGGGTCGGCGGCCTGAATCACCATGCGGTGAGGGCTGCGGTCACCGGCAACCACACCAGTCTTCAGGGCGCCAGCACCGACGATCCACCGATGGTGGTCTGGATGCCCACGGTGCACGCGGGGGCCCACATGCGATTCCACGGCGGTGGCACCTTCGATGCCCGCTGGCTGGGCTGCGGAGGCGGGGATTTCGAGTCGCTCTCCGACGAGAAGGTCGAACCGATCGAGGCGTTCGACGAGTCGGGCGCGCCCCTTCCGGAGCTGCTGGAGGTCGTCGATGCGATCGTGGAGACCGACAGCACCCTCGCCACCGGTCACCTCGGCCCGCAGGAGACCATGGACCTGGTCGACGTCGCGGTGGATCGGGGTGTGAAGCGGATCGTGGTGACCCATCCCCACTACCCCTGCACCGATCTCTCCGACGACCAGCTGGTCGAACTCGCCGGTCGCCCCGGGGTCTGGCTCGAGCACTGCATGGCGATCCACACCCTCGAAAACGTCCCGATCGAGCGATTCGCCGCCTCGATCAAGGCCACCGGACCCGATCGGGTGCTGCTGGCCAGCGACTTCGGCCAGGTCCACTCCGAATCCTTTCCCGACGGCAATCGCACCCTTCTCGCCAAGCTGGTCCCGTTGATCGAGGGGGAGATCGACGACGATTCGATCGTCGCCATGTTCTCCAGCAACTGTCGTCGAGCCCTCGGGCTGCACGAGCTCGGGACTCAGTAGTTCGCGGCGAGGTAGGCGGCCTCGTCGGCGAGGAACTGGTCGTGCTCGTGCATCAGCTCGATCAATCGCTTCCGGTCGGGCGGGCCGTCCTCCGCCGCGATCGCGGCCAGTCCTTCGAAGTACCGCTCCCGCGCCTTCCCCGGACTGAACATGATGAGGAAACGGGCCGTAACGTCCCCCCGCTGGGAGAATTCATGAATGGTGTTGGGGGGGACCCGGACGAATCCGCCCGCTTCGACCGATCGGGTGACACCATCGAGCACGAAATCGAGACTTCCCTCCAGCAGGTAGAACATCTCGGTCGTTTCTTTGTGAAAATGCGGCACCGGACCGGGATCACCCTTCTGCATCGTCTGCTCGAAGATTCCGATCCGTCCCTCGGTCTCCGCACCGACCGTCTTGAAGACGATGTTTCCGTTTCGAATCCGAATCACCCGACCCTGCCCCGCAGCCAGAAACGAATCGCTCATCAGAATCTCCTCTTTCACCGGTCGAACGCGATGAGGAGCGCTGGAGCACTCCGAGAAAAGGACATGTCGATGCCGAAGAAGACCAACACGCCGTTTTGGGAAGGACTCTACGCCAATCGGCACGCCGTCGACACCTTCGGCCCGCCCAACCCGGAGATCCTCGATCTCGTCCCCACCCTGCCTTCGAAGGCCAGGGTCCTCGACCTGGGTTGCGGCGAAGGCCGTCTGATGCTTCCCCTCGCCGAAGCGGGATTCGAGGTGGTCGGCGTCGACGTCTCGGAAGCCGGAATCGCGAAGTTGAATCGGATCGCCACGGATCGCGGTCTCAAGGTCGATTCATCGGTGACGGATCTGAACACCTTCGAGATCGCGGGGGATTTCGATCTCATGATCAGCGACGGCGTCTTTCACAACATCCATCGCGAGCATGCGGAAAGACTGATCACCGAGATGAAGTCCCACACCCGCCCCGGTGGATACAACCTCGTGAAGCTGTTCACCACCAAGGTTCCTCCACCGCCGGAGCTCGCCCGGTTCCACATCGGGCTCTGGGAGGAGGAGGAACTCTTCGACCGGTACGAGGGCTGGGACTTCCTCATCCGCTCGTCGTTCATCCTCCACGACGAGCATCCCGACGGCTCCCGACACCGACACCCGATCAACAAGATCCTCGCCCGCAAGCCGGAATGACCGGGGCCGTGACACGCGACGGCCGGGCCGCCCCGTCGATCGGCGTGTCCGACGCGGCCGTCACCGGATCATGGGCGAGCCGGTGATGCCTCCGCGCTTCGCGTTCCACACGACGGCCTCTTGCGGGTGACGGAGGTCCGGAACCCGGCCGTGCGCTTCCCGGTGCGACCGCACTCGCCGGTGTAGGGATCGGTGATCACGCAGCGGGTGCCCCGGTGGCCACGACCATGGGGACGGCGAACGGCGTCTCACGGAAGGCGTCGCCGGATGCACGCCGCCCTGCCCACGACCTCGGGCCGCCTCGACTGAAGTCGCCAATTCGCAAGCCGGATCAGAAGAACGCGGAGACGCCGGTCAGTTCGCGGCCGAGGACGAGCCGGTGAATGTCCCGGGTCCCCTCGTAGGTCGCGACCGACTCGAGGTTGATCATGTGTCGCATCACGCAGTGGTCGTCGAGAATGCCCACGCCGCCGAGGAGATCCCGACAGATGCGGGCCACGATCTGGGCGCTCTCGCAGGCCGAGGTCTTCGCGAGCGAGACCTGCGGCCCCGTGCCATCGCCGCCGGCCTTGAGATCCGCGAGTCGATGGGCGATCGCCTGCATCTGGACGATCCGGATCCAGCATTCGCTCATCTTGTCCTGCGTCAGCTGGTAGTGATCCAGGGTCTTTCCGAAGACTTCTCGACCACCGGCATGACGAACCACGTCCTCGAGACACGCTTCCGCGGCACCGATCACGCCCCAGGCGATGCCGAACCGCGCCTGGTCGAGGCAGCTCAGCGGTGAACGAAGCCCCCCGCTCTCGGGCAGCAGATCGTCTTCGGTGACCGGAACGTCCTCGAGCCTGATCCTCGAGGTCCGACCGACCCGGAGGCTGTACTTGTTGCGAATGAGTTCGGCCTGGAACCCCGGTCGATCGGTCGGTACCAGGAAGCCCCGGATGGACTTGGCGCTCGCCGCATCGACGTCGAGGCCTTCGGTCTTCGCCCAGATGACCGCGACGTCCGCGATGTCCGCATTGCCGATCCACATCTTGCCGCCGCCCAGACGCCAGCCGTCGCCGTCCCGGCGGGCCACCGTCGTCATGCCTCCGGGATTCGAACCGTGGGCGGGCTCCGTCAGCCCGAAACAACCGAGCTTGTCGCCGGTCCGCATGCTCGGAAGCCAATGGTCCCGCTGCTGGTCGGATCCGAAGAAACGAATCGCGTTCATGGCCAGTGAACTCTGCACGCTCGCCATGGTCCGGAGACCGGAATCACCGCGTTCGAGTTCCCGCATGATGACGCCGTTCGCGCGGGCGGAAAGACCGGGACACCCCCAGCCCTCGATCGTCGCGCCGAAGCAGCCGATCTCACCCATCTCCTGGACGAGTTCGGTGGGAAAATCGTGTCGGTCCCAGCAGTCGTTCACCACCGGCATGAACCGGTCCTGGACGAAGCCGCGGACGCGGTCGCGAAGATCCCGCTCCGCATCCGTCAGGAGGTCGTCGAATCGGTAGAGGTCGAGGTCTTGAGGCAGGGTCATGGAGTCACCGTTTCGAGGCGTCGTCGACGGGATCGGAATCAGCCGATCCCGGGTCCTCGCGTTCGTCGGCCAACCCGCGGTCGATGCGGTGAATCGGCGGGACGGACGCGACTGCGGGTTATCATCACTCATACCAAGCCTCCCGTCTCCCCGCCTCCCGAACCCCGCGTCACCCCCCGATACCTCCATCCACCCCGAACCAACCCCATGGTCCCATCCCGCCGACTCCTGCTGAAGCACCTGGCCTTTCGCGCCGGGACCATCGCCCCCCTCGGCGGCCTGATCTCGACCGCACCCGACGGGACCGTGGAAGTGGGCTGGCCCGAAGTGGTGATGCGGGCTCGTCGCCTCGCCGCGGGCCTGCTCGCGCGAGGGCTCCGGGCCGGCGAGCGGGTCGGCACCCTCGCCTTCAACGACCATCGCCACGCCGACGCCTACTTCGCCGTCCCCTGCCTCGGCGCGACCCTCCATCCGATCAACGTTCGATGGAACCTGCAGGAGACGTCCACGGTCCTCGAACACACCCGGGATCGGATCCTCTTCGTGGATGCGGGATTGATGACCCGCGGGCTGGAGCTCGCCGCGACCTGCCCGTGGATCGAATACATCGTGCGTTTCGGGCCGCCCCTCGACGACGAACCGGACAATCCCCGCCCGGACACGCTCGAGATCATCGACCACGAAACGCTGCTCGACGCCGCGGAACCGATCGCGGCGTGGCCCGACCTCGAAGAGGACGCGTTGATGGGCATGTGCTCGACCAGCGGAACCACCGGGATCCCGAAGACCGTCGCGTATTCCCATCGCACGACCTGCCTCCAGACCATGGCCCTCGGCCTCACCGACTGCATGCGACTCTCCGGCCGCGACACCGTGCTCGCCATCGTCCCGATGTTCCATGCCCTCGGATGGTGCTTCCCGTACGCCTGCGGCATGCTCGGTGCGGGCCTGGTCCTGCCCCATCGCGATCTGCGACCGGAACGGATCCTCGATCTGATCACCGACCACGGCGTGACCACGTCGGTCGCGGTGCCCACCGTCTGGAACGCGGTCCTCGCCGCCCTCGACGCGAACCCGGGCCGATGGAATCTCGACCACGTGGATCGAGTGGTGTCGGGCGGCGCCGCCCCCACCGAAGGAATGATCCGACGCTTCCGGGACGAGCACGGCGTCGAGGTCATCCACTCCTGGGGGATGACCGAGATCAATCCGGTCGGCACCATGTCCCCCGCCGCGACCACG
Organism: Phycisphaerae bacterium; assembly: GCA_002690755.1. Classification (GTDB taxonomy): domain Bacteria; phylum Planctomycetota; class Phycisphaerae; order Phycisphaerales; family SM1A02; genus UBA12014. The sequence goes on along the minus strand of NZFT01000051.1, from coordinate 5,496 downwards.
CGGGAGGAAGCAGGATTCGAGCCCGATCGTCGCCTGCGTCATCAGACCGTGGCGGGCCGCCCGCTTCCCGGCCTCGCGGTCGAGATCGTGGACGAGGAAGGCCTCCCGCTTCCCCACGACGGGACGACGACGGGTCGTCTTCTGGTGTCCGGCTGGTGGGTCGCGGAAGACTACGCCTTCGATCATCCCGACGGCGACCGATTCGGTCCGGACGGTCGCCTCGACACCGGCGACGTCGCCTCCATCGACGACCGGGGCCGCATGGCGATCCGCGACCGGGCCAAGGACATGATCAAGTCCGGTGGCGAGTGGATCTCGAGCCTCGCCCTCGAACGCGCGATCGGCGACTTCCCGGAGATCGAGGGCTGCGCGGTGGTCGGACGTCCCGACGACCGCTGGGGTGAACGCCCGGTCGTCTTCGCGAGCCTCCACGAGGGTGCGTCCCTCGACGTCGAGACGGTCCGCGACCGACTCGACCACGACTTCGAGTCCTGGCAGCGACCCGACGAACTCCTGATCATCGACTCGATCCCACTCACCTCCACGGGCAAGATCGACAAGAAGACGCTCCGCGCCGGCCTTCGCACCTGACGCCCGGCCCTTCGATCGACCGGGTACCTTGGGGTCCGCAGGCGACGTCGCCTCGACGAAGAACCGTGGCTCCACCTTGAAGAACGACCGCATCAAACTGGCCGGCCTCTGGGGATTGATGCGGGAGGACCGGGGAACCTTCTCCCTCGCCCTCGCATCGCTGGTCGTCGCCGCGTGCCTGCTCTACCTCGTCCCCCTGATTCCCCAGGCGGTGATCGACGGGGTGCTCGGCGACGAGCCCGAACGCATCACGGATGTCAGCCGTCGACTCATCGGCTGGATGGGCGGTCGCGAACACGTCCGCGAACATCTCTGGATCCCGCTGGTCTGGATCGCGATCATCGCGGGGCTCGCCGGGGTCGCGACCTACGGACGTCAGCGCTGGTCCGCGAAGGCGAGTCAGAGCGCCGCCAAGCGCATTCGAGATCGACTCCAGGACCGGGTCCAGCGGATCGAACTGCGACGTTTCGACCAGCTCGACAGTGGCGACCTCCTGCAGCGGTGCACCTCGGACGTCGACACCACGCAGACGTTCCTGTCCATGCAGGCGGTCGAAGTGGGCCGCGCCTTCGTGATGTTCCTGGTGCCGCTTCCGATCATGTTCGCGACGGACTGGCGGATGACGCTGGCCGCGATCTGGCTCATTCCGGGCATCCTCTGGTTCTCGCTGCACTACCTCGGCCGGGTGCGGGCGGTGTTCCGCGAGAAGGACGAAGCGGAGGGACGCCTGACCTCCAACGTGACGGAGAACCTGGTGGGCATCCGGGTGGTGAAGGCCTTCAACCGCCAGACCCACGAGATCGATCGATTCCGCTCCTCCAACGAGGACTATCGGGCGCTCGACGAGCGGCTCTACCGGATCTTCGCGCGGTTCTGGAGCCTCTCCGACCTGCTCTGCTTCATGCAGCAGGCCTCGGTCATCCTGATCGGGGCGTGGCTTCTGGTCAGCGGCCGCATCCTGGTTGGCGAGTTCTACTTCTTCTTCGCCGCGGTCGGGATGTTTCTCTGGCCGGTGCGGATGATGGGGCGGATCCTCGCGGAACTCGGCAAGGCGACGGTCGCGGTCGAACGCATCGAGGAGATCCTCGCCCTGCCGGTGGAGACGGATCCGCCCGACGCGACCACGCCGCCCCGCTCGGACGGTCGGATCGAGATCCGGGATCTCGTCTTCAGTCACGCCGAAGATGCACCGGTGCTTCGCGGCGTCGATCTCGACGTCGCGGCGGGCGAGACGGTCGCGATCGTCGGTCCCTCCGGTGGCGGCAAGAGCACGCTCATCAATCTGCTGCTCCGCTTCTACGAGCCCGACGGCGGCACGATCCGGCTGGGCGGCCTCGACGTCCATTCGATTCCACGCGGGGCGCTCCGCGGACGCATCGCCGCGGTGCTGCAGCAGCCGTTCCTCTTCAGTCGGACGATCCGCGACAACATCCGGCTCTCCGCGCCGGAAGCCGACGACGCGATGATGGAAGCCGCGACGATCGACGCTTCGATCCACGAGTCGATCCAGCGCTTCGAGGCGGGCTACGAGACGGTGGTGGGCGAGCGTGGCGTCACCCTCTCCGGCGGCCAGCGGCAACGCGTGGCGATCGCCCAGGCGCTGCTTCAGGATCCCGACGTGCTGGTGCTCGACGACGCCCTCTCCGCGGTGGACACCGAGACGGAGCGGACGATCCTCGACGCGATCCGGTCGCGGCGCGGTCGACACACGACCCTCATCATCGCCCACCGTCTCTCCACCCTCCGCGAGGCGGACCGGATCGTGGTCCTCGCGGAAGGACGGGTCACCCAGCAGGGCACCCACCGGGAACTGAGAGATGCGCCGGGGCTCTATCGGCGACTGTGGGAGATCCAGGATCGTGCGGTCGCGGATGCCGACGGGCCGGAAGGCGGTGACGCATGACCGACGCGACCGAACCCGAGGACGACTTCAAGCCGCGACACGTCGACTGGCGGCTCTGGCGACGGATCGCTGGTCACCTCCGCCCGTATCCCCGATACGTGCTGACCATGATCGGATCCGGACTGCTGCTCGCGGTCGTCGAGGTGATCCTGCCGTTGGTCACCGCGGGCATCATCGACGAGGCGACGGGTCCCGGGCGTTTTCAACGGATCGCGGTGCTCGGGGGCGTCTACGCCGGACTGCTCGCGTGCTTCGCCCTGCTGGTCTGGCGGTTCATCACCGCGGCGGGGCTCATCGCCACGAGCGTGGCGTACGACCTCCGGGAATCCTCCTTCGCCAGGCTCCAGTCCCTCCCCTTCAGCTACTTCGACGTCCGTTCGACCGGCTGGCTGGTGGCCCGGGTCACCAGCGACGTCACCAAGGTGACCGGTCTCCTGCCGTGGTTCCTGCTCGACCTCGGATGGGGCACCACGATGCTGGTCGGAATCTTCACCGCGATGATGCTGGTCGATCCCCAGCTCGGATTCGCGGTCTCGATCATCGTGCCGCCGATGGCGATCGCCACCTGGTGGTTCAAGCGTCGAATGCTGGAGTCGAGCCGACGCATCCGCGCCGCGAACTCCCGCATCACCGCGTCCTACAACGAGACCATCGCGGGCGTCCGCACCACCCGGATGCTCGCCCGCGAGGAGACCGCCGCCGGCGAATTCCAGGAGATCTCGGAGGACATGCGGGCCTGGACCGTTCGCAACGCCCTCCAGTCCGCGGTCTACCTGCCGGTGGTCATGAGCATGGGATCGATCGGCGTCGGGATCGCGCTCTGGGCGGGCGGCGTGCAGGTGCGGGAGGAGTCCGGACTCACGCTCGGCCTGCTCATCGCGTTCATGCAGTACGCCATGCTCTTCTCGCAACCCATCCAGGAGCTGGCCCAGCGTTTCGTCGACCTCCAGAGCGCGCAGGCGGCCGCGGAACGGGTGCAGGAGTTGATCGAGGAGACGCCGGCGATCCGCGATTCACCCGAGGTCGCGGCGAGAATCGACGCGACACCCGCGGATCCGCCCGAGGGCGTCGCGTCCGACGGTGGCCGGGCGGTCGTCGAGACCATTCGATTCGAGGACGTCGGGCACGCCTACGTCGAAGGCGAACGCGTGCTCGACGACGTCTCCTTCGAGCTCTCGCGCGGCACCACGCTCGCCCTCGTGGGCGCGACCGGCAGTGGGAAGACCACCATCGCCGGCCTGCTCGCCCGCTGGTACGAGCCGTCCGAGGGGCGGATTCTCGTCGACGGCGTCGACTATCGGGAACGCGGCCTCGACTGGTGGCAGTCGCAGTTCGGCGTGGTGCAGCAGGTGCCACACCTCTTCTCCGGAACCATCCGCGACAACGTCGGCTACGGACGGCTCGACGCGGACGACGACGAGGTCCGTGCCGCGCTCGAACGGGTTCGGGCCCTCGAATTCGTCGACGCACTCGAAGGCGGACTCGACTTCGAGGTCGGCGAGGGTGGCGGCAACCTTTCACAGGGGCAGCGACAACTCGTCTCGCTCGCCCGGGCGTTCCTTGCGGACCCGCAGCTGTTCATCATGGATGAAGCCACCTCCTCGGTCGACGCGGAGACCGAGGCGACCATTCAGAACGCCGTCGAAGAGATCCTCCGGGACCGGATCGCGGTGGTGATCGCCCACCGGCTCTCCACCATCCGGCGGGCCGATCTGATTCTTCTGCTCGATCAGGGCAGGATCGTCGAACGAGGAAGTCACGATGAACTGATGGCGGCGGGCGGTCGGTACCGGGACCTCTACCTCGCCCAGTTCGTCGACGAGGCGGAACGTCGCATCCTCGGCTGATCCGGCGGACCTTCGACGCTCACGAATCGAGTGGCGTCGCCGCCGTCAACGGTCCGCGATCCCGAGCACGCAGGCGAGCATCGCCTCCGACTCGCCGAAGACCCGGCCGATCCCCACGAGCTCGGAGAAGTCCTCGCTTCCGAGGAAGCAGGCGATCGAGCGAAGGATCATCCGCGCGTACGCCTCACCGATCCCGGTCCGATCCTGATCCGCCCAGTTCCGGCGGAGCGAGGGAAGGCCTGCGAGGGCGAATACCATCGGACCTCGGATGCCCGACGGCATCGCCTTGACCCGGGCCTTGATCTCGGACTCGTCGAGCGGACCGAGCAGATCGTTGTCCCGCGCGACCTGGGCCACGACCCGCTTCTCCACCCGATCCAGAATCGCCTCGATCTCGGCCGATCTTTCATCGTGTTCGCTCATGCGTAGGAATGCAGTCCGGAGATGATGAAGTTGATCACGATCCAGTTGAAGAGCATCACGCCGCAGCCGATCACCGCGAGAATCGCGGTCCAGAGCCCCTTGTCCCGGGCCTTCAGTCGGACATGGACGAGGATCGCGAAGATCACGAAGGTGTTCAGCGCGAACACCTCCTTCGGATCCCAGCCCCACGGGCGTCCCCAGGAGTGGTCGGCCCAGATCGCGCCCATCACGATGCCCGCCCAGAGGAGCACGAAGCTGACCTCCATCAGAAGCATGGTGCTCCCGTCGAGGATCTCCCCGAACCGGTCGCGACGACGCGCCGCGTCGGGGGTCTCCTCGAGGTCGGCGAGGGTGTGACCGTTGGGCCCGGCGAGGACCAGCGCACCCGCCCCGCCCGCCCGGGCGTAGACCGCGCGACCACCGAACAGGCGATAGGCGAGGTAGAGCGTCGCGGTGACCGCGGCCATGAAGATGAGCGCGTAACTGAAGATGATGACGTTGGTGTGGATGTAGAGCCACACGTCGTGCAGCACCGGCATCATGTTCGAGATGTTCGGGTTCAGATAGACGGGGAGGAAGTGCGCGGTCATCAGGGCGACCATCGCGGTCACCCCGGCCCCGAGCGGCAGCAGACCTCGGAAGGAGGTCCGGCGGAGCCAGGCGACCTCGAGCAGCACCGCACAGAGCACGCCGAACCAGCTGGCGGTGGTGACCGCTTCGAACATGTTCGAG
>NZFT01000050.1 GCA_002690755.1 Phycisphaerae bacterium | reverse complement strand
ACGAGAGATGCGAGCAGTGATGGTGCGGCTAGTGAAGGGCGAGGTGGCCATGCGACTGGAGGTGTGGCGCAGTAGTATGGGCTGGAGTAAGCTGAAGGATGGTGATGCCATGCGTGCTCGTCTGGAGGCTGAGATGAAGGTGGGTCGTATCGTTGGAGAATCGCGCAGAGACGAGATCGATGTTCGTCAATGACGAATTCAGGAGGTCGCTCGTGGCGTCGGTGTAGGTCGTCCCGATGACCGAGGCGTGGGCGGTGGCACCCATGCCCATGGTGGCGATGGCGATGAACAACTTTCGCATCACGTGTCTTCCGTTTGCAGTTCCGGGGCTCCCCGGGCGATTCAGGCACGCGTTCCACCGGAACGTATCGGCGGGCGTGTCAGAAGTAAACATAACGCTTCAAACAAGCGTTACAAAGGAAATCGCCCGTGCAGACGATCCATTCGGAGGAGATCGGGAACACGAATCGAGCGTGCGGCGGCATGGATCGGCAGCGTCGGATTCTTATCGGGGGGGCCGGCACGACCGGACCGGTCCGAGAATCGTGATCGTCTCGGATTCTTCGGCGGTCACGCCCTTTCGGCGTTCCGCCGATTCCGCCCATCGTCAGCAGGCCGGGAAGCGGCACCACGGTCGCCATCATGCAAGCGAGGCTTCCGATGGCCATGATCGCCCCAGGCTCTGGAGGCCGCGATGTCGGGCGAGCGATAGCGAGCCGAATCCGATTTCGGTCGTGCAGGCGGCAGGGTCACCGCGTTCCGCGTCGATTTGAAATCAAGCGGGCTTTCGCCGCATTCGCGGGCGTGATGGAGCACGTGGATCCCGCGGTCGACGCCGATCCCGATCAGGAGGTGAATCGCGAAGAAGTACGCGACGTCGGGCGGGCCCCGAGGAACGAAGCGATGGTCGACGATGGCGAGGAACACCGCGGGACCGTTCGATCGATGATCCGCGGGCCGGCATCAGTGGTTGACGGCGGCGCCGGTGAGTCGATCGTGGGATGGATGTCCGTCGACGAGGGTGAGCACGGCGCGTCCCTCGACCTCGCGGCCGTCGAAGGGGCAGTTCCGGGACCGGGATTCGAAGTCGTCCACCGCGATCGTCCATCGCTCGTTCGGATCGATCACCGTCACGTCCGCGGCGGTTCCCACCGCGAGTCCGCCGAATCCCTGATCGTCGATGCGCAGCAGGCGGGCCGGTTCGATCGTCATCATCGCGATCAGGCGAGGCCAGTCGATCGCGCCGCTGGCGACGAGCGTCTCCACGTAGATCGGCAGCGCCGTCTCGACGCCGATGACTCCGAGCGGGGCCTCTTCGAAGGGCTTCGCCTTCTCGGCCGGCGGGTGCGGGGCGTGATCGGTGGCGAGCACGGTGATCACGCCGTCGGCGACGCCCTGCACGAGGGCGCGGCGGTCCGATTCCTCGCGGAGGGGCGGGTTCATCTTCGCGTGGGTGTCGAAGCCGTCGACGCTCGCGTCGGTCAGGAGCAGATGGTGGGGTGAGACCTCGCCGGTCGCCGGGACGCCGTCCGCCCGGGCGGCGCGAAGGATGTCGACCGAGCCACCGCTCGAGAGATGCTGGGCGTGGTAGCGGGCACCGATCGAGCGATCGAGTCGAAGGTCCCGTTCGAGCATCAGCTCCTCGGCCACCCGCGGCCATCCGACCAGTCCGAGCCTGGCGCTCATCGGACCCTCGTGCATCTGGGCCCCGCGGGTGAGCGTCGTCTCCTGGCAGTGCTGCATGAACGCGGCACCGATCGAGGCGCAGATCTGGAGGACCTTGCGCATGAGATCCGCGTCGGCGATGCCGTCGCCGTCGTCGGTGAACGCCACGGCACCGGCGGCCTGCATGGCGTGCATCGGCGCGAGCGCCTCCCCGTGGCGACCCACGGTGGCGGCGGCGGCGACCAGCACGCGACACGCGGCCCGTTCGCGGGCCCGCATCGCGACCCACTCGACCATGTCCGGAGTGTCGAGGGCCGGGGCGGTGTTCGGCATGCAGCAGACCGTGCTGAATCCACCGGCCGCCGCGGCCCGGGATCCGGACTCGATCGTCTCCTTCGCGCCCTGCCCGGGTTCCCGAAGATGAACGTGCGGATCGATCAGGCCGGGGCAGACCAGAAGTCCGTCGACGTCGACCCGCACCGCATCACCCGCGTCGATCCGGCCCGGGGTGGTCTCCACCGCAGCGATTCGACCATCCTGCACGAGGACGTCGCCGGTGGCGTCGAGTCCGTTGGCGGGGTCGAGGATCCGTCCGCCCGCGAGCAGTATCGCGTTGGTCTCAACCGGCATCGGTGGTGTCCTTCGTCTCGGCCGCGTCGAGTGGGCAGTCTTCCACGGGCGCCGGTGCGTACGGCGGTTGGAGTCCGCCCCCCTGCACCCAGGCGCCATCCGCGAGGAAGACGACCTCCGTCCTGGGCTCGTCGACGCTGGCGATCTCCTCGAGGGAGGCGTTGCCATCCTCCAGCAGGTGCCGACGTTGTTCGATCGAGAAGGTCCGCACCTGGGGCGTTCCGTGGACCACGGTTCGACGGCCCCGGGCGTTTCGTGGCACGAAGAAGCCGTAGTCCTTGAATCGGACGAGGACGACGTCGCCCTCATCGTCCTGCACCCGCATCCAGCAACCCTTGACCGCGCAGACCTCGGTGACCCAGCCTTCGAGGACGATGTCGTAGCCCTCCGCCTTGGTCAGCGATGCGACGGGGACACTGGTCCGCTCGACCGTCTGAGCGTCGCCGTAGGCGTTCCAACCGTCGCCCAGCGCCTGCTTGGTGGCGTGCGAGCCGCCGCATCCCGAAAGCAGGATGCCGAAGGGAATGATGGCGAGAATCGAGGTCAGACGCTTGAACGTGTGATGCATGGCGGGTGCTCCAGTCGTTGGGGGACGACATCATATCCGGTCAAAAGACGACGCCCCCCCCGCGTGGCGGGAGGGGCGTCGATGATCTCGCTTCGAACGGCGGTTGCCGTCGAATCAGCCGGCCGAGCCGCTGAAGGGGCACATTGCGGGACCTTCGGAGGCGCTACCGCAGCTGGAGGCTTCGCTGGAGACGGCGCCGGGAGCGGCGTCCGAGCAGCTGGTGGCGCAGCCGGCTTCGCTGGAGACGGCGCCGGGGGCGGCGTCCGAGCAGCTGCTGGCGCACGAATCGGCCGACACGGCGCCGGGGGCGACCGGCATGGTGTCACCGGAGCAACCGCAGCAGTTGCCGGAGACGGCGCCGGGTGCGGCATCCTTCTTGTTGGCGTCGTTGCAGCCGACGAGGGCGGAGGCGAGGGCGAGGGTGGCGATGGTGAGGATGGACTTCATGTCATTGCTCCAAATGAGTAGCGGCAATACGGGTGATCGTGATGTTCGACGGAGGATCCGCCCGGTAAGAGGTGGCCGGACCTGCTCCGTACCCCTGGAATGCCTATCCTAGCGCATATGGCGGGGAACGCAACGTCCGAAACCGATTCAATTGATGTCAATTTCGGCCGATGGCGATCGCCGCCCCTCCGGAACGGTCTTGAAAGGTGAAAATGTCCGCTTCGACGCCCGAGAACCCCGATTCCCGACCCCCGGATGTCGGTGAGCAGGCATCGACGTCGGGTGGAGATCAGGGGGTTTCCCGGATGGCCCGCCTCTCGGCCAAGGCCCGGGGGCTCTCCCGGGTTCCCGGGGTCTATTTGATGAAGGACGCCGCCGGCGTGGTGCTCTACGTCGGAAAGGCCTCGATCCTGCCGAACCGGGTTTCGACCTATTTCCAGGCGTCGACCGACCTCGGGCATCGGAAATCCCGGATGCGCGAGCTCATCGAGGATTTCGACGTCGTCGAATGCGAGGGTGAATGGGAGGCGTTGCTCCTCGAGTCGCGACTCGTGAAGGACATCCGTCCCCGGTTCAACGAGCGGCTCGTCGACGACAAGACCTTTCCGTACCTCGCGGTCACCCTCAAGGACGAGTTCCCTGGCGTCTTCGTGACCCGGAACCCCGCCGACGATGAATTCAAGGGCGCGAAGATCTTCGGTCCGTTCACGTCGGTGAGCGCGCTGCGGCAGGCGGTCCAGCTCCTGCAGCGGGTCTTCCGGTACCGCACCTGCGAACTGGACATCCGGAGCGACGAGCCCCGGAACCGATCGTTCCGGCCGTGCCTGCTGCACTCGATCGGTCAGTGCACCGCACCGTGCGCGAACCGGATCTCGCCGGAGAACTATCGCGCCGACATCGATCGGTTCGTGCGGTTCCTCGGTTCGAAGCGAAGCGCGATGATCCGCGAGATGACCCAGGAGATGAAAGACGCGGCCGAACGACGGGCGTTCGAACGGGCCGCCATTCTCCGGGATCAGATCCGCGCGATCGAACGGCTGGATGAACGGGAGCGTCGACGCAACGCGGACGGGGACTACGACTGGCAGCCCGAAGTGACCTCGTTCGTCCACGACCCCGCGAAGGGACTCCGATCGTTGCAGAAGACGCTCGAACTGGACGAGCCGATCCGATGTCTGGAGGCCATCGACATCGCCCACCTCGCCGGTGGCGAGACGGTGGGTTCCAAGGTCTGCTTCATCGACGGCCGTCCGTTCAAGGACGGGTATCGCCGATTCCGGATCCGATCGGTCGACAACGACGACTACATGTCGATCCGGGAGGTCGTCTCCCGGCGGTACCGCGATGCGGGGGACGGCAACGAGCTCTACCCGGACGTGATCCTGATCGACGGCGGACTGGGGCAGTTGAACGCCGCGATCGAAGCCTTCGAGCAGTTGTCGGTGAAGCCGCCGATGGTGATCTCGCTGGCCAAGAAGGAGGAGCTCATCCACGTCCAGCGACGTGGCGAGCCCATCCGGCTCGGGCGGGAGAATCTGGGGCTCAAGCTGTGTCAGGCGATCCGGGACGAGGCCCATCGATTCGCCCAGCACTATCACCATCTCCTGCGGAGCAAGGCGATGCTTGGCGAGGACCAGGGGCGGAGCGTGCCGAAGTCGCCCCGGTTGAAGGCCGTGAAGCCCCGGAAGAATCGAAAGCCGGATTCCGAGAATTGAACATGCGATCCGAGGTCGGGGGCCCGGGGCGACGCTCGTCTGAGGACTCGAACCCCTGAAAAGACACGACGCCGGCGAGGGCCGGCGTCGTGCATGATCTGGAGTCGGTGGGCCACCGAAAGCCCTCCCGTCACGCCGGCGAGGGCATGATGTCGGGGAGGTCGTCTCCGGAATCCTCCGCGGGCTTCTTGGAGCTCGGGGGAGGGGCCGTCTTCGATGCTTCCTGCGAAAGAAGCTCCGCGACCGTCGGCTTCTCGAGCCGTTCGCCCTTCATGAGCCGATCCACATCGTCGTTGCTGAGCGTCTCGTACTTCAGGAGCGCCTCCGCGACCGCGACGATCTCGTCCCAGTGCGTGGACACCATGCGGGTGCAGTCGTCGTACGCGCCGTCCACGATTCGTCGGATCTCCTCGTCGATCACCTTGGCGGTGTCGTCGGAGTAGTCCTTCTCGGGAAGCATCATCTCCCGCTGGTCGCTCCCCGCGTGGTTGATGAAGCCGACTCGTTCGCTCATGCCCCATTCGAGGACCATGGCGCGGGCGTACTGCGTGGCCATCTTGATGTCCATGCTCGCGCCGCTCGAAGTGTCGCCGGTCTTCTTCTCCTCGGCGATGCGGCCGCCGCACAGCACGCGAAGCGTCGCTTCGATGTACTTTCGGCCGTAGCCGTGGCGATCCTTCTCGGGGAGGCTGAACGTCGCGCCGCCGGCCGCGCCGCGGGGGATGATCGTGACCTTGTGGAGCGGGTCGGCGTCTTCGAGCTTGGCCTGGATGACCGCGTGGCCGGCCTCGTGATACGCGGTGGCGACCCGATCCTCCTCCTCGACCTTGTGGCTTCGCCGGGCGCGGCCCCATCGGACCTTGTCACGGGCCTCCTCGAGATCGGCCATCTCGACGAAGTCCTTGTCGGCCATGGTGGCGATGATCGCGGCCTCGTTGATCATGGCCGCGAGATCGGCACCACTGAACATCGGGGTTCCGCGGCCGAGTCTCGCCAGATCGACGTCGGGTCCCGTCTTCACCTTGCGGGCGTGCACGGCGAGGATCTGGGCCCGGCCTTCGAGGTCGGGGAGCGGCACGCTGACGGTGCGGTCGAAGCGTCCCGGGCGGGTCAGGGCCGGGTCGAGCACGTCGGCCCGGTTGGTCGCCGCGATCACGATGACCTGGTCGGTCGCATCGAAGCCGTCCATCTCCACGAGGATGGCGTTGAGCGTCTGCTCGCGTTCGTCATGCCCGCCGGTGGTGAAACCGCCGCCTCGTCGTCGACCGACCGCGTCGATCTCGTCGAGGAAGATGATGCAGGGGGAGTTCTCCTTGGCCTGCTTGAAGAGATCGCGGACGCGGCTGGCGCCGACGCCCACGAACATCTCGACGAAGTCCGAGCCGGAGATGGTGAAGAAAGGAACGTCGGCCTCCCCCGCGATCGCCTTGGCGAGCAGGGTCTTGCCGCAACCGGGGAGTCCTTCGAGCAGCACGCCTCGGGGAATCCGGCCGCCGAGTCGCTGGAAGCGCTTGGGGTCCTTGAGGAAGGTGACCAGTTCCTGGACCTCCTCCTTCGCCTCCTGCACGCCGGCCACGTCCTTGAAGGAGACGTTCACGGTGTCCTTGGTCTGGACGCGATGGCGGCTCTTGCCGAAGTTGCCCAGCATGCCACCGGGGCCGCCGCCCGCGTTCCGCATGGAACGCAGGATGAAGAACCAGACGATGAGGAAGATCAGGATGATCGGGCCGAACCCGATCAGGAGATCCATCCACGTGGAGTCGGACGTCTTCTGATAGAACGCGACGCCGAGAGGCTTCAACTCCTCGAGCACGTAGTCGAGACCGCCTGCGGCGATCTGGACCACGACCTGCGGGGCTCGGCCGTTGATCGGCGGGTATCCGGTGGTCCCGTCCTTGACCGAGGCGACGAGTTCACGCTCGGAGACCGTGATCGAGCCGGGCTCGATGTCCTTGTTCTCGACCAGCGTCTTGAACTGGTCGAGGGAGATCTGCGTCGAGCCGTTGTTCGACCCGGTCGCGACGACCCACACCAGGGCGACGAGGGCGAAGAGAATGACCCACGGCATCAGTCCCCGTCGAGGACGGTTGGGCTGGGGTCCGCCGGCGCCGTCGGGGCGTCCGGAGTCGGGTCGTTGCGGGTTCTGGCCGGGATCACTGGGCATCACGAGGACCTCGTCGTGTTGGAATTTCGGGGAGACACTGTTTCATCGTCCTACGGGTTCGTGGGAACCACGCTTCCTGATGCGAAAATCACCAATCGTCGCGGATCGCGTCGACCAGGTCCGCCGCCAACTGTTCTACGACCCCGAATCGGGCGAGATCGATCGTTTCCTGAGAAGGTCGAGACGGCGTGAACAGGGCGGAGGAAGCGAAGCCCTTTCGCTCGATCAGGGTCTCGCCGGTCGAGAGATCGACCCACTCGAAGTCCAATTCNGCCTTGAACAGCATCTCATCGGCGAGGCCGGTGGTCACGCTGCTGGAGAGCAGGATCAGCTCGGCGGATCGGATGGTGCCACGGAGCAGGGTGTCCGCGGTGCCCTGCCCGGTGACCTTGTACGGGGTTCGTGACTCCATTTCCACCACGAGCGACCGTCCCAGTTCGCGTTCAAGGCCCCGGAACCAGGTGTCGTTCCGGAAAAGTGGAATCGAGATCGTCTGGAAGCGGTCATCGTGGGTGGACGTCATCGCCCAGCCGGATTCCGGATCCTTGCTGCAGCCGGGTTGGCAGGCGAGGCATGAGAGCCCCGCCAAGATGGTGATCGCGGTGAATGCAGTTCGCCGGAAAGGAATCTTCATGATTTCGGCTCCGGCGACGCCTTCGTGTCCACGGGGACTTCCGGAGCAAGCGGACGCGAGGCCGGCAGCGGCACTTCCGGGCGGGCTTCCACCCCGGTCTCGACCGGTCCGGCCGCACCGAGGAGGGCCTCCGCCATCGCCCGGTAGTCGGGACATTCCGCGGCGATCCCCTCGGGCATGCTCGCGAGGATCGTCGGGGCGATCCGGAGTCCGTCGAGGGCCGCCACGGTCGCGGGGTGGAGTTCCACGACGCGACGAAGGTACTGCTCGGCGGAGACCGGATCGTCGATCGAGAGGTACCACTCCGCGGTCGTGAGCAGCTTCCGGGCTTCCGATTCCTCGATTCGAACGAGCAGCGCTTCAGCGCCGATCCGCTGGGCTAGTCCGGGCTGGGTGGTCTCCAGCACCTCGAGTCGACGCTTCGCATCGCGGAGACCGGTGTCGTCGTACCGCGGGCCGCGGAAGGATGCCAGATAGGCCTGGATGAGTCGTTGTCGCGCCTTTTCGATCCGGTTGGATCGAGGGTAGTTCTGGATGAAGAGGTCGTAGGCGTCCGCCGCGAGCCGCATCTTCGAGCGAATGAAGTAGAAGTCCGCGAGCTTCATCCCCGCGTCCTCGGCGAGTCGACTTCCGGGAAGCCGTTCCTGGATCCGGATCAGGAGTTCCTCCGCGTCGTCGTCGGCGTTGATGATCCGGATCGTGCCGAGGAACTTCCGTCTCAGGCCGTCCGCGTACGCGACCGCGATCTGATACTCCCGTTCCAGGGCGGTGACGAAGGCCCGGCTTCCGGAGTAGGTCCGCGTGATCGCCTCGTAGTCGAACAGCGCCTTGTATTCGTCGCCCATTTCAACCAGCGCGTCCCCGCGGACCAGCAGCATTTCGGGACGGGCCTCGCCGCCGGGAAACTTGTCGAGGAAGGCGGAGGCGAGGGCCCGGGCACGCTCGGGTTCGCCGAGGGCCAGCGCCCGGCGGGCGAGCACGACTTGTCGCGCGGCGGCATCGGTCGGCTTGTCTTCGGCCTGCCAGACGTCGTCGTCTCCGAGCTCGTAGGTCTCCTGCCGGGCGGAAGCGGGGGCGGCGAGCCCCGCGAGCGTCACGAGTGCGGCAAGCGTCACGAATCCGAAGATTGACGGGAATGGAGTGGTGCGTCTCATCCGCGAGGAATGGTACGAGACCCACGTCGACGGCGTGCGGTGAATCGCCGTTTCGGCCGCTTCCGCGCCCGGTCCGGCGGTATCGTCGCGGACTCCATGTCCACGCTGGTGATCTACAACCCGATCTCAGGCGCCGGCCGGGCCCGGGCGCTGGCGACGAGCCTCGAGCGAGCCGCGGCGAAGGCCGGCCTCGAAGTCACGCTGATGCCCACCCTCGCCGACCCGCCCGCCACCTGGTTGCGCGAGCCGCTGGCGGCGCACCATCGGCTCGTGGTGATCGGTGGCGACGGTGCGGTCCGGGCCGCGGCGGCGGAGGCCGCTCACGCCGATGTTCCGCTGGTCCATCTCCCGGCCGGGAACGAGAATCTCTTCTCGCGTGAATTCGAGATGACCAACGACGTCGACGAGGTCGTGCGTCGGCTGCTTCACGGCGTGGTCCAACGCGTCGATCTCGCTTCGGCCGTCGCCGACGGCGGTCCGAAGGAGATCATGGTGCTCATGGCTTCCGTCGGCTTCGATGCCGATGTCGTCCACGACCTCGCGTCGAGGCGGCGCGGGCCGGTCCGGCATCGCTCGTACCTGATGCCCGCCATCCGAAGCTTCCTCGGTCTCGCCCCGGCCGCCCTTCGGGTGACGGTGGACGACGAGGCCCCCTTCGAGACCGGACCGGCGATCATGATGGTCGCGAATTCGCGTCGGTACGCCTGTCGACTCGATCCCGTCGCCCGGGCGCAAATGGATGACGGCCGACTTGACCTGCTGGTCCTGCCCTGTCGGGGGCGGCTCGGGCTCCTTCGCTGGATGTTCATCATCCTTCGCCGCCGCCAGTCGGAGGACCGGCGGGCCCGATACCGGGCGGGACGGCGATTTCGTCTCGACTTCGAGGCGCCCGTCCGCTGGCAGGTGGATGGGGATCCGCCGCACCATTCCAAGGCGATCCGCCGGCTGGAGATCGAAATCGAATCCGGGGCGCTTCCGGTGCTCGTACATCCGAGAACCGTCTGATTCACGGCTTCCGCGGCCCGATTCCGCCCGAAAGCGGCGGCCCGGGTGAAGGTCGATCCAGGGTTCGCCGATGCGACGCGAGGGACCGGGGCTTCCGGTTCGTTCCGGGGGGAATGCCCGAATTCGGGTGGCAGGGAGATACAGGCGATGTCGGATCAGGCAATGGACAATGAGGACGTGAAGGTCACCGAGGTTTCCGGGAAGCGGAAGCGGGGGGGCCTGAAGACCGCGATCATGACGATGGCCTTGCTCGTCGCCGAGGCCGGCTTGATCGGGGGAGGCTTCATGATGTTCGCCGAACCTGCTCGAACCGAGGCCAGTGCGACGGACTTCGAGGCCCCGGCGTCGGTCCACGAACCTGAACTGGCCGAGGTCCTGATCTTCGACGATCACCTCTTCAACGACGCCTCTGGAATCGGGTTCATGTACGCGACCCGGATCTACCTCGAGGTCGACCAGCGAGACAAGGCGTGGCTGGAAATCGAAGCCCAGGGGGCCCCTGGGAAGATCGAGGCGGCGCTCATGTCGATCTGGAAGTCGGCGAGCCGTCGTGACCTTGAATCCGACGAACTGGGCGCGATCGAAGCCCGGGTCGCTCGAGCCCTCGTCGGTGAAGGCCTCTTCGACCGACGGCCCGCCTCGGTCGCGTTCGTCGATGACGGCGGGCAGGCTGGCCAGGGTGAGGATGCGTCAACCACGTTCGAGCTCCCCGATGGGCCGATCATCCACGACGTGATCGTGGTGATGGAACTGGGCCGACGAATCAACCGCTGAGCCGGGTTTTCGGCAACACCTGCGATCCAATCGATCGAGACTCGTGAGATCCATCGCGTTTGCGCGTGAATTGCGCGAAACGGTGACGCCGGACAGGCATTCTCTGCAGTCCCGACATCGGCCCGTCCGATGATCCACTGACGGGTCCGGCATGGATGCCGGTTTCTTCCCGTCCAAGCCCGGATCTCCACGGACGGCGGAGCCGCACCGAATGACCGAACCACCGACCGATCCCATGCCCCAGCCTCCGAACGCCGATCCCGCCGAGATGGTGGAGGAGGCGATTCGTGACGCCGGGGAACAGGTTGACGCCATCAAGGACACCGCGGCTTCGGCGACGGGATCCGTTCCCCTTCCGGATTTCGGGGTGGGCACCTCGGATGCCGCGGCGGCGGGAATCGACATGCTCGGTGACGTCGACCTCGACGTTCGCATCGAACTGGGCCGGACCAGCATGCTGGTCGACGACGTTCTCAAGCTGTCGCCGGATTCGGTCGTCGAACTCGACAAGGCCGCCGGTGATCCCGTGGACATCTTCGTGAACGGCCGTCACGTCGCCCGCGGCGAAGTCCTGGTCCTCAACGAGAACTTCTGCGTCCGGGTGAGCGAGATCGTCGGCAAGATCCCCGAGAGCAGCACCGGCTGACCCCTGAATTCATCTCGTCGATCGCGACGACCGGAGGATCCGGTCGTGACCACCAGCCAGGAAGGCGTTCATGGACCTCGCGCGAATCCGTTCGAACATCACGTCCGTTCCCGTCGCCCCGATTCTGGCGGCCGTGTTGGCCATGTCGACCACGGCCGGGGCGGCGCCGCCCTCTTCGGAGCTGAACGGGATCGCGAAGATCGCACCGCCCGCGGACGTCGACGTGCCCGCGGACGTCGAGCCCGTCGCCGACGTGGTGCCGACGCCGTCCACGCACGTCATCGACGCATCGAACCGGTCGGTCGAGGCCGGCGGCGTCGCCGATTCGCAGACCGCTTCCGACGTCGTTGGGACGATCCCGGAACCGGCGGATGGCGTGGTCGTGGAATCCGGTCCGCCGGTCCCCGAGGATGGCGTCGGGGCGGGTCCGGGCGACGACACCGACGAAGCTTCACGGACCGCGGCCGCCGCGGTCCTCTCGACCGCGGGCGAGATCGCCTCGTTCGATCGGACGCCGATCTTCGGACGACCCGGCGAGGCGTCGGGTGCCGCGGCCGCCGGGACGCCGGTGATCACCNCCACGCCCGCGGGAAACGGAGGAAGCTGGTGGAACGCCCCGGAACTCCGGGTCTTCGGGCTGCTCGCGGTGCTCGTGTTCGCCGCGGTCTTCATGAAGCGACACGGCGGTCGGAGCATCGGACTCGCGGGNGGGCCGAGGCCCTCCGGCGTGGTGTCGGTCCTCGGCCGATTCCCCTTCGGGCGTTCGGCATCGTTGGTCCTGCTCGAATGCGGCCCCAAGGTCCTGCTGCTCCACCAACACGCGGGCAAGGGTGGCGAGGTCACGACGCTCGCCGAATTCAGCGACCTCGACGAGGTCGCCGATCTCCGCGGTCGGCTTTCCGCGACCGAGCGTGATGCCAAGGGCGGTTTCGGTCGCGAACTCGAGCAGACGCTCGGCCTCTACGACCGGCGGGGTCGACCACGTGGCTTCGGCGGCGAGGACGGCCTGCCCGTCCAGGGGCCGATCGAGACCGTGGACCTGACGCGTCGACGCCCTCGTCGAGGGGTTCGTGGCAACTCATGACCCCCGCACCGCTTCTCATGCTCGCCCAGTCGTCTCCCGGCATCGATCGGGCATCGCAGCTCGAGAATCCCATCGGATTCGTCGAGGCCGCGGCCCAGGCCGTGCCCGGGATGGAGGGTTCGACGTCCGCGCCGATCAGCATCGTGCTGCTGCTCACCGTGCTGACCCTCGCCCCGGCGATCCTGATCCTCTGCACGTCCTTCACGAGATTCGTGGTGGTGCTCGGACTGCTGCGGCAGGCGATCGGCACCCAGGGCCTACCCCCGAGCCAGGTGGTCGTCGGACTCAGCCTGTTCCTGACCTTCGTCGCGATGTCGCCGACCCTCGAGGCGATGTGGAGCGACGGAATCCGTCCCTACCTCGACGCACCCGTCGGGGAACGCGACTCCCTCGCGGCCTGGGAGGGTGTGAAGCAGCCGCTGAGGAACTTCATGATCGCGCAGATCCGCGGCGCGGACAACGAGTCCTCGGTCGAAATGATGCTGAACTTCCAGGGGTACGACGCCGACGTCCGGGCGGGCATGGAATGGAAGGACGTCGACATGGTCGCGTTGATTCCGGCCTTCGTGCTCAGTGAACTGAAGATCGCGTTCCTCATCGCGTTCCGCATCTACCTGCCGTTCCTCGTCATCGACATGGTGGTGTCGAGCCTGCTCATCTCGATGGGCATGATGATGCTCCCGCCGGTGTTCATCTCGCTTCCTTTCAAGTTGCTGCTCTTCGTGGTCGCCGACGGCTGGACGCTGGTCGCCGGCAGCCTGATGGAGAGCGTCGTCCGGGTCGGCGGAGGCTGACCGTGCATTCCGGCGTCGCAGGATGCGCCGCCTCGTCCCTGGGAAGGAGTCCCGCATGGAGATCGACGCGCTCGACCTCGCCCGTTCCGCACTGCTGATCTCGCTCTGGCTCGCGACGCCGATCCTGGTCGCCGGTCTGGTGATCGGTCTGATCGTCAGCATCGCGCAGGCGGTCACGCAGATCCAGGAACAGACCCTGTCCTTCGTGCCCAAGATCGCCGCGATGATCCTCGTCGCGGTCGCGTTGCTGGGGTGGATCTCGACCCAGATGATCGAATTCGCGCAGCAGATGTTCATTCTCCCCACCTGATCGGATGACGACTTGAACGGTGCGATCGAGTCCATTCAAGAGAGCGTGGGACCGGCGATGCTGGTGATCATGCGGATCGGCGGTCTCGCGATCTTCGCGCCGGTGCTCTCGACCTCCACGGTGCCGATGCGGGTCAAGGTCCTGCTGGTGTTCGTGATGGGGCTCGCGGCGTACGCCGCCCTCGCCGCGAAGGGGATCGCGATGCCNGCGGTGTCGATGGAGCCGTGGGCGCTGGTGCCCCTCGCGGCGGCCGAGATCGGGATCGGGGCGTTCATCGGATTCCTCGCCACCATGCCGATGCTCGCGATGCAGACCGCGGGGATCATCAGCGGCCAGCAGATGGGGCTCGGTTTCGCGCGGTTCTACAACCCCGCGGTGGGTGAGGAGTCCGACGTCNTCCAGCAGTTGCTGTACTTCCTGGCGCTTTCGACNTTCCTGATGATGGGAGGCCTCGACGCCATCTTCCTCTCCACGCTCCGGAGCTTCGAATACGTCGGGGCCGGGGTGTTCCTCGACGGGGACCGGACCCTNCCCATCATGCTGGGGTTGATCCTCGGNGCGACGGAGATCGGCATGCGGGTCGCGCTCCCGCTGCTCGGCGTGGTGTTCCTGGAGACGGTGGCGATGGGTTTCGTCTCGAAGACGGTGCCCCAGCTCAACGTGTTGAGCCTCGGGTTCCCGCTGCGGATCATGATCGGTCTCACCATCATGATCGCCGGGCTCGCGGTGATCGACGCGGTCGCCGCGGCATGGATCGGCGAGGTCCTCGATCGGATCCACACCTGGGCGACGACCGCGCCCGCCGGGGGAGGCGTCTGACATGGCGGAAGACCTCGGCGAGAAGACCGAAGACGCGACCCCCCGCAAGATCCTCAAGGCGAGGGACGACGGACGCCTCGCCAAGAGCGTCGACCTCGCCGGTGCGCTGCTGCTGACCTTCGTCACCCTCCTGCTCTGGTTGATGGCGGCGCCGTCGATCGAGCGACTCGGCGGGATGCTCGAGTACATCCTCATGACCAGCGGCGATCCGGTTTCGCTCGGGACCGCGAAGTCACTGGAACTGGCCGCGATCGGCGGGGTGGCGGTGCTCGCACCGCTCACGNTGGCGGCGTGGCTCGCGGCCTACGTCGGTCATTTCTGGCAGGTGGGCTGGCTCATCACGCCGAAGCCGCTCGAACCCAAGCTCGACAAGCTCAACCCGATCGCCGGGGCGAAGCGGATCGTGGGCGTGCAGGGACTGGTCAAGGGGGCGATGGACCTCGGGAAGGTGACGATCGCGGGCGGCGTCGCGGCCATCATCTCCTGGCGGATGCACGATGTCCTGATGGTGTTGCCGCAGGGTTCCCTGCTGCAGGGGTTCGCCCTCATCGGTCGCCTGATGCTCGAACTCGCGCTGATGGTCGCCCTCGCGCTGCTGATCCTCGCCCTGCTCGATTACATGTTCCAGAAGTGGAAGCACGCCAAGGACCTGCGGATGAGCAAGCAGGAGGTCCGCGACGAACACAAGGACAGCGAAGGCGATCCGAAGCTCAAGCATCGTCGCCGGCAGTTCGCCCAGCAGATCGCGATGCAACGGATCAACCAGTCGGTGCCGACCGCCGACGTGATCGTGACGAACCCCGAACACATCTCCGTCGCGATCCGCTACGACTCGAACTCGATGCACGCCCCGCAGGTCGTCGCGATCGGGGTCGACCACGTCGCCCTCCGGATCCGGCAGATCGCGGCGACTCACGCCATTCCCATCGTGGAGCGGAAGCCGCTCGCCCGCCTGCTCCACGGCACCGTCAAGACCGGGGACTTCGTTCCGCCGGACGCCTACGCGGCGGTCGCGGAAGTGCTCGCCTTCGTCTACCGCATGAACGGCCGCGCTGCCTGACCCGACCTCCGCACCGAACGAGGAATCGTCCCCTGTCCGACCAGATCAAAATTCCGGCCTTCATCCACCGAATCGCGGCCCAGCGTCATCTGATCGTCCCGATCGGATTCCTGGGCCTCATCGGGGTGCTGGTGGTGCCGCTGCCTCCGCTCGCGCTCGACATCCTGATCAGCGCGAACATCGCGGTCGCGGCGATCGTGCTCCTCACCACGATCTACATGCGACGGCCCCTCGATTTCAGCGTCTTTCCGGCGCTGCTGCTCGCCACGACCCTGTTCCGGCTGGTGCTCAACGTCGCGTCGACCCGGCTGATCCTCGCGGCGGGCGAGCTGAACGAGGCGGAGGCGGACGGTGCGGCGGGCGAGGTGATCCAGGCGTTCGCGAACTTCGTCGCCGGAAGCAATCCCGTCATCGGGGCGATCATCTTCATCATCCTGATCATCGTGCAGTTCGTGGTCATCACGAAGGGTGCGACTCGGATGTCCGAGGTCGCGGCGCGGTTCACGCTCGACGCGATGCCCGGCAAGCAGATGGCGATCGACGCGGATCTGTCCGCGGGGCTGATCTCGGAGACGGACGCCCGAACCCGGCGTGACGAGATCACGCGGGAAGCCGACTTCTACGGTGCGATGGACGGTGCCTCCAAGTTCGTCCGCGGGGACGCGATCGCGGGCATCATCATCACCGGCGTCAACATCATCGGCGGCTTCGCGATCGCCATGCTGATGCATGGATGGACCGCCGGACAGTCGATCTCGGTGTTCGGCATGCTCTCGATCGGCGATGGACTGGTGTCACAGATCCCGGCCTTCATCGTCGCGATCGCCGCCGGACTCATCGTGGCTCGCGCCGGTGGCGAGCAGAACATCGGGGTGGAGATCCCGAACCAGCTCGCCTCGCAGCCGATGGCGCTCTTCCTGATCTGCGGATTCCTCGGCCTGCTCTCGCTCACGCCGCTGCCCACCATTCCGCTGCTGGTCGCCGCGATCGGTACCGGGGCCATCGGCTGGTTCACGCTCAACGCCAAGCGTGCGGTGACCGCGTCCAAGGAACTGGAGGCTCGCAAGGAGGCGGAGGCGGAACGATCGGAGCCGAAGCCGGTCGAGGAACTGCTCGGCGTGAGCACCCTCGAGCTCGAGGTCGGCTACGGCCTGGTCCGTCTGGTCGGGGGCGACCTGCTCGATCGGGTCTCGATGATCCGGAACCAGCTGGCGAAGGAACTCGGGCTGGTGATGCCGCCGGTCCGGATTCGCGACAACATGCAGCTGCCGCCCGATCGATATCGCTTGAAGATCCGCGGCGCGACGATCGACGAGGGGGAGGTTCATCCGGATCTGCTGATGGCGATGGACTCCGGGATCGCCACCGGGACGCTCGAGGGACTGCCGGGCAAGGAGCCCGCGTTCGGGCTCGACGCGACCTGGATCGATCCGGCGTTGCGGATGCGGGCCGAGACCCAGAACTACACGGTGGTCGATCCGACCAGCGTCATCGCGACGCATCTCACCGAAGTCGTCCGCCGTCACGCCGACGAACTTCTGGCCCGGGAAGAGGTCGGGAATCTCATCGAACAGCTCAAGCAGTCCGCGCCCCGGCTCGTCGAGGAGGTCGTTCCCACCCAGGTCAAGATGGGTGAGCTCCAGAAGGTGCTTCAGAGTCTCCTTCGCGAAGGCGTCCCGATCCGGGATCTGGAGACGATCGTCGAGACCGTCGGCGACTGGATCGGGCACACGCGGGATCCCGACGTGCTCGTGGAATACGTCCGGAATGCGCTGCGTCGGTCGATCTGCACCATGCACGCCGAGGCCAACCCCGAAGGCGGGGCCCGGCTTCACGTGGTCACCATGGATCCCGCGGTGGAGGACCGGGTCAACGGCTACATCGACCGTGGCGCGGGCGGAACGACGGTGTCGGTGCCGCCGCAGCTCGCCGGGGACGTGGCCAGAGCGGTCGCGGACGCCGCGAAGCCGCTGCTCGCGGCGGGCCGCCCGGTGATCGTCGTGGCGTCGCCCACCGTGCGGGCGCCGCTCCGCCAGATTCTCCACCCGCACCTCGCCGGGGTGGTGGTCCTGGGTTACAACGAGCTCGTCGACGGATTCGACGTCCAGTCGGTCGGGCTGGTCCAGCTCGGCTCGCCCGAGACGGTCCCATCCTCGCCGCCGGCGGTGGTCGGTGAAGGCGTGACGCCGGCGGCGTCTCCGGTCGGGGTGAACTNAGTACCTCGATCCGGAACCGACGCCGGAACGCATCGATGTCGTCGCGTCATGGAAAGATGGCGGTTCCAGCGTGATTGTCCTTCGAGTCGGGTATCCTTCCAACACGTCCCGCGTCGGAGGATTCGACCGTGGGGCCGCGGCCCGCGATCTGCACGTCAGATCGTCAGGAGGCCGTCGCCGGTGGGTGGAACCCTGCCGGCCGCGTCGGGAAGCGCCAGGAGGGCGACACCATGCGACTGAAGACCTTTCGAGCATTCACGTTGAACGAAGCCCTCGACGCGGCAAAGGCCGATCTCGGTGAGGAGGTCGCGATCCTCCACACGCGGACGTTCAAGCGAGGCGGCTTCCTTGGAATCGGGGGGCGAGAGATCGTCGAGATCATCGCATCCGAATCCGAGGACCCGATGACAGACCCGATGGCAGACCCGATGGCGGAACCGGCGGAAGCGACGACCGATTCCGACGGGGACGCCGCAACGGGGATCGATCCGATCGCGCGGGCCGAGGTCCGTCAGGCGCGGACCCGCGACGACCAGCCCCGGGTGACGACCGTCGCCACTCGCGCCTACGCCGCGGCCGCTGCCCCCACGCCCGACGTGAGGGCGAATGCTGCCCCCGCCCACGGCGCGTCGGGCGATCATCTTGATCATCGGGACGTGGATGAACCGCCCGCCAGCGGTTCGCTCGAGGTGGATCGTGAGAAGACGAGAACCCTGGCCCGGGCGCTCGCGATCCGGCTCGAACGGCAGCAGGCGGCTCGATCTTCCGCCGGTGTTTCAGGGCCGGACGACGTGATCGAACCGGCGGCCTCATCCGCGGAGGCGGGTGCGATGTCGGCACCGCAGCCGACGGACGCGGTGCCTTCCCCCATGCCTTCCCCCATGCCTTCCCCCATGCCTTCCCCGCCACCCCGCGATTCCGCGGAACACTTCGTCATCGGTCCCGGTGGCGTGCTGGTTCCCGATGGCGAAGTCGTGCCACCCGTGCCATCCGCGCCGCGGGTGATCGAGCTCGCGGCGCCGCCCGAATCGGTTTCGCCCGCGGCCATCGACGACCGCGTTGAATCGGTCGTCCCGGTCGTCCCCGTCATCGAGACCTTCGAGTCGGAGATGGAACTCGAGCCGCCGCCGACCGAGACCCGTCCGGAAATCGCGGTGGACGTCATGCCGTCCCCGGCGGCGGAACCGGCATCGTCGGAATCGAATCCGGTCGAACCGGAGGTCGATGAACTCGACGCGATCCGGTCGACGGTGGGACGTCTGCTCGCCGCGGGTGGTGCGCCGACGCCGGACGCCGAGGATCCCGCGTCGGTCTCGGTCGGTCGAAGCGACGCACTCGCCGACGCCTATGCGTCGCTCATCGCACAGGAACTTTCGAGGGACCTCGCAGAACGGGTCGTGACCGCCCTGCAGGAGGAACTCGACGAGGCTTCGCTGGAGGATCCGGAGGTGGTTCGCACGGCGTTGCTCGGCCATCTCGCCACGCTGGTGCCGACCGCGGAAGACCTCGAATTCACACGTCCCCGGGACGGGCGACCTCGGACCATCGCGTTCGTCGGTCCGACCGGAGTGGGGAAGACCACCACCCTCGCGAAGATCGCGGCCACCATGACCCTTCGGGACGAGATCAAGGTGGGGCTCGTCACATCCGACACCTACCGGATCGCGGCGGTCGACCAACTGCGAACCTACGCCGAGATCCTGGGGCTTCGCCTGGAGATCGCGTCCACGCCGGTGGAGATGCGGGCGGCGCTCGAACGCTGTGCCGATCTCGACGCGGTCCTGATCGACACGCCGGGCCGCAGTCAGAACGACACCGATCGGATCGCGGACCTTCGAGCGCTCGTCGATGCGGCCCGCCCGCACGAGACCCATCTGGTGCTCTCCGGTACCGCGGCGGAACGCGTGTTGCTGCGGGAGGCGGAGGCCTTCTCGACCCTCGGGCCCGATCGAGTCGTGTTGACCAAGCTCGATGAAGCCGTCACGTTCGGCATGCTGGTCTCGGTGGTGCGTCGGATCGGTCGTCGGATCAGCTGGGTCACCACCGGCCAGGAAGTGCCCACCGACGTGGAACGGGCGACCAGCCACCGGCTTGCCAATCTCATGCTCGGGGAGTCGGTGAAGTCGTGACCGATCAGGCATCCATGCTTCGTGGGCTCGTGGCGGGCGACACCCGTCCGAGCGTCGGCCCCAGCGCGAGGGAATCCGTGGCGAGCGTCCGCAGCGGCCGGGTGAGCTTCGCGCCGAATGCACGACCCGCATCACCGNAACTCGAGACGCGTCGGCTCGCCCGTGCGATCGCCATCGCCAGCGGGAAGGGTGGTGTCGGCAAATCGAACATCGCGCTCAATCTGGGCATCGAACTCGCGCGGTCGGGACGTCGGGTCGCGCTGTTCGACGCCGACCTCGGGTGCGCCAACGTCGACGTCCTCTGCGGGCTCTCGGTGAAGGCGACCCTCGAGGACGTGCTGCAGGGACGCCGGCGGCTCGCGGAGATCGTGATGAAGGTCCCCGGCATTCGCGGGCGTGGCGGGCTCGGGCTGATCCCCGGCGCGAGCGGCGTGGCCGAGCTGGCGGCGTTGAACTCGGTCCAACGGCAGGGGATCGTCGAACAGCTCGGCGCCCTCGAACGGGTGGTCGACGTCCTGCTCATCGACGTCGGTGCCGGCATCGGTGCGGACGCGATCGGCTTCGCGAGCGCCGCGGATTCCGTCCTGCTGACCTGTACGCCCGAACCGACGGCGATGACCGACGCGTACGCGGCGGCCAAGGCGATCATCGCCCGCGATTCCGCGGTCGATCTCTCCCTGGTGGTGAACATGGTGGGATGCGAGGACGAGGGCGTCGCCGTTCACAAACGCATCGACGGCGTGTCCCGGCGGCATCTTCGACGCTCCATTCCGCTCGCCGGGGTCATTCCCTTCGACTTCTCGGTGGTGGCCGCGGTGAAACGACGTCGCCCGCTCTCCCTGGTGGCAGCCGAAACACCGGCCGCCGTCGCGATTCGTCGGCTGGCCGCCGAGTTGCAGGCGAAACCAGGGCGGAACGACGACGGGGCGGGGACCGAAGAACGCGGATTGATCGCTGGCCTGATGCGGGCGTTCCGCCGACCGCGGCGATCGATTTCGTCGCAACGCCAGTCCGGGTGATGCTCCCGATCGAGGTGCTGACGCATGGAAACCGCTTCCCAATCCCATCTTCTTCGTCGAGATCGAGCTTCGATCGCCGTTCCAACCGCATGCGTTCTGGCGGTCGGTGGTTTCCTCGTCGCGGTGCTTTCGGGGATGTATGTGGAAAACCCACTGGGCGCGATTCTTGCGCGTTCATTGGTGACCCTGGTGGTCTGCTGGCCCCTTGGCCTGGTGATCGGGCTCGTTCTGGATCGTCTCTTCCGAGAACATGCGTCGAAACAGACCTCACAGATGGAGCAGGAGGACCTTTCGGCCGAGGAAGCGGGTGGAGATGCCGAGATTCTTGACGAATCCGAAGGTGAACTGGATTCTTCAGGGGTCGACGTCGCGGTCGCATCCGCGTCCGACTCGGCATGATCCGCTCGATCGAGGGGCGTACCTCGTTCACGGATTTTCCACCGCGTGATCCGGACGCCTGCACGCGTTCGAAGACTCGCGGTATGATCGGCTCGTCACTCGTCAAGGACCGGCGAGCGACGACCCCCGGGAACCGACCTGTCGGCCCCGGGATGATCCCGAACGTTTTCCGCACGTCGCAAAGACGCGACACCGCGGAAACCCGCTGAAACGGCGGGGCGCGAAGGATCGACAATCACGCGACGCATCTGGACGCGTCGCGATCAGACATGGTCATCAAGGTCAAGGAGCGGACCGATGACGACGAAGGCATCTGCCACGGCGACGGTTGAATCAGCCGTCGAATCACCCAAGCGCGTCAGCGCGTCGACGAAAAAGTCGACGCGGAAGAAGTCGACCCCCAAGTCGTCCAAGGCCGCTGCACCATCAACCAAGAAGTCCGGACCGAAGCCCTCGGCCACGAAGACGACCGTCGTTGAAGCGACGATCGCCGCCGTCGTCGAGAAGCCGAAGCCCGCGCCTCGCAAGCAGCGGGCGGCCAGCCGAAGCGGGACCAGTGGATCGCGAAAGCGAGCCACCGACACCTGTCTCTCGGAGCTGCCCATCGAGGAGATCTGGAGCATGTATCGGGAGGAGCAGACGCAGGACGTCCGCAACTTCCTGATCGAGAAGTATCACGATCTCGTCCGCTTCACCGCGGAACGGATGGCGATGCGACTCCCCTCCGAAGTCGACACCCATGATCTGATGCAGGCCGGCTCGTTCGGTCTGATGGACGCGATCAATGCGTTCGATCCGGGCCGGAACGTCAAGTTCGAGACGTACTGCACCCAGCGGATCCGTGGTGCGATCTTCGACGAACTGCGGTCCATGGACTGGGTTCCTCGACTGGTCCGGTCTCGAACGAGCAAGTTCGAGTCGACCCGCAAGCAGATCGAAATGGAGACCGGTCGGGCCGCCTCCGACGACGAGATCGCGGATCGACTTCAGCTCCCGCCCGAGGAGTACCGGAAGCTGAAGCGGGATTCGCGCCCGGTGACCCAGGTCAGTCTGAACCGGAAGTGGTTCGAGACGGACTCCAGCAAGGACGTTCGCGAGATCGACGTGGTCAAGGACACCCGGCAGGAGAACCCGCTCACCGCGGTGCAGCGACAGGATCTCCAGTCGCTGCTCACCAAGGGGCTCTCCCGGGCCGAGCGGCTGATCGTCATCCTCTACTACTACGAGGAGATGACGATGAAGGAGATCGGCATCACCCTGGACCTGTCCGAAAGCCGGGTCAGCCAGATGCACTCCTCGATCCTCGCCCGACTCAAGGCGCAGATGCAGCACCGCGAACGCGAGTTCTGAGGCAACGCCCACATTGCAGGAATTCCGGCGAAGGCCGGCCGACAGCGTTTCAACGACCGCCCTGATCCAAGGATCAGGGCGGTTTTCTCACGGCCACGTCGTTTCGACGGGGTCGTTCGGTGAGCCGGGCCCGGAGGCGGTTTCGGGTCTCGTGTCTTCCACCCGACCCGCCTGCTCGATCCGTTCCGCATCGCCGACGCGGCGGCGACGCTTTCCGGCCGGGCTCAGGAAGTTCGGCGGTCGCGCCGGCGATGCGGATTCCGCATGGAACCGGACCGCATGATTCCCACCCTCGGTGACGTCGGTTCAGGGGGTCGGGCCGGAAGTCGGGAGTACGCGGACGTACAGATTTCGGAACCGGATGCCCGAACCGTGGGCCTGCAGTCCGATCGGGCCCGTGTTCGGGACGCCGGGAAGTTCGCACGCGACGATGACGTGCTGGCCGTTGAGCCGGACGTCGAGCGTCTCGCCGATCAACTGGATCGTGAGTCGATTCCATTCGCCGACGGGTCGATCCGCCCTCGCGAGCGGCGTGGCNGCGGCCCGGGTGGCCGCGGGCATGCTCCCATCGGTGCGGTATCCGTACACCTCGCCGCTCCCGGCCGGCCATTCCCACAGGTTCACCTGGCTCTTCGAATTGCCTCGAAGGTAGATCCCACTGTCCCGCTCCTCGACGAGCATGGTGATCTGCCCACCGTCCGCGTCGAGCCGATAGGAACCGTCCGGTTCGATGATCGGCCGCTGCCGCGAGCCCTGGGAATCGCCTTCCCACCGCCATTCGAGCCGCAGCTCGAAGTTCTCGTACGAGGACGTCGTCCAGAGATCGCCCTTGACCCCGTCGAAGTCGAGTTCGCCGTCGACGACTCGCCAGTGCTCGGCGGCGACGTCATCGACGTTCCATCCCTCGAAATCGACGCCGTTGAAGAGGGGCGTGAAATCGGAAGACTTCCGGTCGACGGCCGGGGAATGACAGGCCTGCAGGAGGCACAGGGCGGTCGATGCGACGATCAGTCGTGCGGGGTGCACGCTCACGCGTCGATGGTCCGAAGTTCGTCGGCGAAGAGGATCTCGGCC
Organism: Phycisphaerae bacterium; assembly: GCA_002690755.1. Classification (GTDB taxonomy): domain Bacteria; phylum Planctomycetota; class Phycisphaerae; order Phycisphaerales; family SM1A02; genus UBA12014. The sequence goes on along the minus strand of NZFT01000050.1, from coordinate 2,484 downwards.
GTGGTGCGGTCGGCGATCTCGTCGCGGGTGACGTCGGGGGCGATCTCGATCACCCGGAAACGTCGTCGATCCGGATCCATCTCCATCACGCAGAGATCGGTGATGATCATGTCGATGCAGGCGAGGCCGGTGAGGGGGAGCGTGCATTCCGGAATGATCTTGGCCGCGCCCTTCTTGTTGTTGTGTTCCATGGTCACGATGACCCGGCGGACGCCCGCGACGAGATCCATGGCGCCGCCCATCCCCTTGACCATCTTGCCGGGGATCATCCAGTTCGCGATGTCGCCGGCCTGACTGACCTCCATCGCGCCGAGGATCGCGAGGTCGATGTGGCCACCGCGGATCATTCCGAAGCTCTCGGCGCTCGAGAAGAAGGAATGTCCCGGCACCCCGGTCACCGTTTGTTTACCTGCGTTGATCAGATCCGCGTCGACCCGGTCCTCGGTCGGGAAGACGCCCATGCCGAGCAGTCCGTTCTCGGACTGGAGCCAGACCGTCATGTCTTCGGGGACGTGATTCGCGACCAGCGTGGGCATTCCGATGCCAAGATTGACGTAGAAGCCGTCTCGGAGTTCGAGGGCGGCGCGGCGGGTGATTCCGTTTCGGTCGAGCGGCATTTTCGGTCCTTCGGGGATTTCGACGCGGGGGGGCGAGCGTTCAGAAGAGTCTACGAAAGTCCGTGACTTTCCGGGAAAACCGGTTTCCGTTGAAGCCGGTTCGGAAGTGGGCTCGAACTTCGTTCAAGTATTGATTCCCGTCAGGCCGACCGCTAGCCTCGGGTTCGTCACTTTCTCACCCGGAAACGCGTCTTCTCGACGCCTGGAGCACACCGAGATGAAGTCCCTCGCTTGCGCTATCGTCCTCGCCATCGGGTCATCCGCGATGGCGGAGCTCGTCAACCCCGAAGTTCCCGACTGGCGTGGGGAGGCGGACAGCCTCTTCTACCAGTGGGATTCCTTCACGGATCCGTTCGCAGCCCCGAACTTTCCCACGTTCCCGCCGTTCGATTTCTCCGCTCAGGTTTTCAACTTCGTGGGCGGGGCCCAGATCGTTGACGGCGGAATCTTCAGCCCCGGCGGATTGAACGTCCACGTTTACGGTGAGGGTCTGCCGACCGCCGCGGCGGTCCTGAACGTGACCTACACCTCGTTCGACCCGTCGCCGACGTCGGTGGAGTTCTTCGTCGGTGGTTTCGGTCCCGGGCAGCCGGGAGAGTATTTCGACCCCGTGTCGTCGGCGCGAACCTATTCGGAGTTCATCGGCGAGGGGCTCTTCCGAGTCACCGACGCCTTCGTCTTCGATGCGTCAAGCTACAGCGGTGATGACATGTTCTGGGCGTCCTTTTTCAAGATCGACGGGCCGAACACGCTGGAAGGCGTTTCGATCGACGTCCAGTCGGTCATCCCGGCGCCTGGCGCCATCGCCCTCCTCGGGCTCGCCGGACTCGGCGGGCGACGTCGCCGCGACTGAATCCCGACCCCCGTCCTGATTCGATCCTCCGCGACCCGCGTCGACCTTCGACGCGGGTCGCTTCATTCCGGAGTCCCGCACTCCTGCTAGATTCCTCGAATGACCACGAATCAGCACCATCCGGCCCTCGCGGGCATTCTCGAGCGGCTTGCGCTCGCCGACCATCCTGCGATCCTTTCCGCCGAGGCGGGGACGGATCACGTCATCAGTCTCAACCCGACCGATGGTCGACCGCTGGCCGCGGTCGGGCTGGTCGGGACCGCCGCCTACGACGCCGCGGTCGAGCGGGCGATGACGGTGCAGGCCGAGTGGCGGATGCTCCCGGCGCCGAAGCGAGGCGAACTGGTTCGACGGATCGGGAACGCGTTCCGCGAGCACCTCGAGCCGCTCGGCGATCTGGTCACGCTCGAGATGGGCAAGATCCGACCCGAGGGGATCGGCGAGATCCAGGAGTGCGTCGACATCGCGGATTTCGCAGTCGGTCTCTCCCGGCAGCTCCACGGGCTCACCATGCACAGCGAGCGGCCCTCGCACCGCATGTACGAGCAGTGGCACCCGATCGGGACGATGGGGATCATCACCGCCTTCAACTTCCCCGCCGCGGTCTGGGCGTGGAATGCGATGCTCGCCGCGGTCTGCGGCGATGCGATGATCTGGAAGCCGAGCCTGGTCACGCCGATCACCGCGATCGCGATGACCGAGGTGGCCCACCGCGTGATGCGGGATCAGGACGTCTTCACCCCGGCGCACGGTGATCCGTGCGACGTGTTCAGCCTGGTCATCGGTACCGACGACGAAGTCGGTGAACCGATGATCGCCGATCGCCGGCTGCCGCTCATCTCGGCGACCGGCTCCTGCCGCATGGGACGTCGCGTCGGCGAAGTGGTGGGAGGGCGGCTCGGACGCAGCCTGCTGGAACTCGGTGGAAACAACGCGATCGTGCTGATGCCGGACGCGGATCTCGAACTCGCGCTCCTCGGGCCCCTCCATCTTGGTCATTGGCACGATACGCGC
>NZFT01000049.1 GCA_002690755.1 Phycisphaerae bacterium | reverse complement strand
CCGGTGTCCCCGACCGGCGACCTGGCGACGACCGCGTCCGAGGTCGCCGCCTTCGACGGCATTCGGTTGCGTGACGCCTCCGAGGCCGGCGGTCTCGCATCGATTCGAACGACCAGCGGCACGGATCCGTCGACCCGCATCCTCGAGGTCAAGGGCGGCGGGCTCGGCCTCGTCGATTTCGACGACGATGGTGATCTCGATCTGGTGGTGCCGAACGGCGCGACGCTGGACGCGCCTGCGGACGGGCCCGGCGCCCGCCTGCTCCGCAACCTGGCGGTGGAGACGGGCTCGCTTCGTTTCGAGGATGCGACCTCGGGAAGCGGACTCGAGGACCATCGAGCGTGGAGCTTCGGCGTCGCGGCGGGAGATGTCGACGGCGACGGGTTGGACGACCTCGTGGTGGGGACCCTCGGCGTCGATCGACTCTGGCTCAACGACGGTGAAGGAGGATTCCGCGACGCCACCGCCGCGTGGGGGCTCGATGACGCGTCGGGGTGGACGACCTCCCCGGGGCTCGGCGATCTCGACGGGGACGGTGACCTGGATCTCGTCGCGGTGGAGTACCTCGACTTCGACCCGGCCGACTCGGCGATCACCTCCACCTTCCGAGGCATCGAGGTTCTGGCGGGGCCCCGCGGGCTCCAACCACGGCGCGACCGCTGGTACGAGAACCTCGGCGATCGATTCGAGCGTCGTGACGTCGCGGGGGATCCTCGCTACGGGCTCAACCTCGTCATGCTGGACTTCGACGGCGACGGATTGCAGGACGTGCTGGTGGGCAACGACAGCCAGGGGAACCAGTTCCACCGGAATCTCGGCGACTGGCGGTTCGAGGAGATCGGCGTTCGCACCGGCGCCGCGACGAACGGCGAGGGCGACGCACAGGCGACCATGGGCATGGCGGTGGCGGACGTCGACGGCGACGCGACACCCGACGTCTTCTCGACCAACTTCTCCAGCGACACCAACACGCTGCATGTGAATCGGGCGGGGTTCTTCGACGACCGGACCCGCCGACTCGGCATCGCGACCGGTTCCCGACCGCAGCTCGGATGGGCGACGGAATTCGTCGACTTCGATCATGACGGTGACGAGGACGTGCTCGTCCTGAACGGCCACGTCTATCCGCAGGCCTCGGTCGAGACCATGGACAGCGCCTACGCCCAGCCGCCGGGACTCTGGCGACGTGACGGAGCGCGTTTCGCGTACGTCGATCCGGAGGCGCCGGAGTCCGCCGCGATGGTCGAGGCCAACCCGTGGCTTCGCGCGGCGCATCGAGATCGGGCCGCGGTGTTCGCGGATCTCGACCTCGACGGTGACGTCGACGTGGTGGTCGTCGAGCTGAACGGACCGCTGCGTCTGCTGGAGAATCTCCACGATCGCGCCGACGACTGGGTGGTCATCCGCCCGGTGCCCGCCGCGGGGGCCGAAGTCGTGCTCCGGGACGGGGACCGCGTCCAGCGGCGTTGGATCCGCGGTGGTGGTCCGTTCCAGTCGACGGCGAGTCCCGAAGCGCACTTCGGAATCGGGCCGGCACCCCCGCAGGATCGTTCGATGACCGCGGAGATACGCTGGCCCGACGGCGTGATCCGTTCCGTGGACGTCGAGCCGGGGACTCGGAACACCGTTCGACGGACGCCGGAATGAGGTTGGGACGTCGATCAGAGCAGCGGGGAGAGCAGGGCGGCGGCGTTCTGTGCGATGCGTCTTCGAGCCCCGGTGGTCGCCCATGAATCCGCCAGCACCTCGACCGAGGAATCGAGGTAGCGCTGCTGGAGGAACCGGAGCTGGCTCGCGAAATCGGCGTCGTAGACGAGCAGTCCCGCCTCGAAATTCAGGAAGAGACTTCGTCGGTCGAGGTTCGCACTGCTCACGAGCGCGATCTTCCGGTCCACGACGGTGGTCTTCGCATGAAGAAGCCCGCCTTCGAACTCGTGGATGCGGACACCGGCCTCGAGCAGCGGCGCGTAGCTTGAACGGCTCGCCAGTCCCACCAGCCTGGAGTCGTTCCGTCGGGGGACGATGAGCGTCACCTTCACCCCGCGCCGGGCGGCGGTCGCGAGATTGACCACCGTCGCGTTGTCCGGGACGAAGTAGGGCGTGGTCATCACCAGCTCGTCGCAGGCTTCATGGACGAGGCACTGGATCACCTGGGTCGCGGCCTGGTTCTTGAAGTTGGGTCCGGTGCCGAACGCCTGCGCGGAGACGCCGTGCGGAACCGGTTCGATGGGTGTGAGCAGGGAATCGACGAGCATCTCGTCGGTGTCCAGGTACCAGTCCTCGACGAACAGCAGGTGGAGTTCCTTAACCACCGGCCCCTCGATTCGAACGGCGCAGTCGACCCACGGCGCGAATTCCGGTTTCGGCGCGAAACTGGCTTCCGCGAGATTCTGACTTCCCGTCCAACCGAGCTGGCGGTCGATGACCACGATCTTCCGGTGGTTCCGGAGATCGAGGCGTGCGAAGATCGCCCGGACCGCGTTGGCCGGCAGCGCCGCGTGGACGTGGACCCCGCCCGCTTCCATCTCCCGGCGGAGCGCCGACTTGAGAAAGACCTTGCTGCCCACGCCGTCGACCAGCACGCGGCAGGCGACGCCGCGCCGGGCGGCGCGAATCAACGCCCGCCCGATCCGGGTTCCCGCGGCATCGTCGAGCCAGATGTAGAAGAGCAGGTGGCAGTGTTCGGTGGCGATGTCGATGTCGCGTTCGAGTCCGTCCAGAACGAGGTCGGTGTCACCGAAGAGTTCGATCCGGTTTCCCAGCACCGGTCCGGCGCCGTTGACCTGCTCCGCGAGGCGGGCCATCCGGTGAGCCGGTCCCTCGAGCGTTCCCGCCGCATTCACCGCCGGATCGGAATTGGCATGCGCTTCGGGACGGTCGAGGGCCGCGAGGACCTGTCGGTGACGGGCGACGCGGCGGCGGCCGAACCGGGTCTCGCCGACCAGCAGGAAGATGATCGAGCCGAGGAACGGGATCGCGAGGAGGAGGATGATCCAGCTGAGACGGGTGGTGGGTTCCAATCGCCGCCGACTCAGCATCCAGATGATCAACGACACCCGGAAGGCGAACTCCACGAGAATCACGAACTCGCCGGCGAGGTTCGCGATGCTCAGGGCGTTGATCAGATACTCGTACATCCGTTCCTCGGGAGGGGGACGTGGGGGGACTGATCGAACGCAGGTGGATCAGGTGGGTGAAAGCGGATCAGATGAGCTCGAGGATCTCGAACTGCGTCGCACCCTTGGGAAGATCGACGCGCACGATCTCGCCGACCCGGGCCTTCATGAGGGCGGAGCCGAGCGGACTGGTGCTGGTCACCTCGATGTAGTCGAGGGTGAAGTCGTTGCTTGCGGAACCGACGATCTTGTAGATGTCCTCGTCGCCGGAGGCGATCTCCTTGAGGCGGACCGTGGCGCCCACGAAGACCATGTCTTCAGGAATGTCCATGTCGTCGGTGACCTGTGCGGTCGCCAGGCGTTCCTCGATCTGCTTGATGCGTTCGTTGTTGAGCGCCTGATCCTCGCGGGCCGCGTGATATTCCGCGTTCTCCTTGAGGTCACCGAGCGCCCTCGCCTCCGCGATCCGTTCGATGATCTCCTTCCCCTTCGAGTGCAGATCCCGAAGGTCCGTCTCCAGCTTCTCCTTGTCGGCCTTCGTGATGAATTCCATCTTCTGCCTCCGGGGTGCCGTTCATCTCGAACATGTCGGGCATGTCCGCGGCGTCGCGTCGGGCGTGGCGGATCGCAACGCGGGGTTGAAGAAAGCCCCGCCCGGCGGGCGAGGCGGCATCTCGAGAACGTCCGGCTCAGACTACCGAATCGACGGATTCTTCGCCAGCGGTGGACGTGGCGATCGCCGCCCACCAGATCACCGCCGCCACCGCGAATTCGATCGCGACGCGGCGCCAGTCGCCGGGAGCGATTTCCGCGGGGCCGGCGGAGGCGATGTTCCAGACTTCGACCAGCGGCGAGATCCGCGCGAGGTCGCCGGGGAGGCCGAGGGTGATCACGAGCACCGGCGGGAGCACCAGCCAAAGCACGAAGACGGTCATCGTCCACGCACGGGCCCCGCCTTCGCGGGCGGCCACCGACGCGAGCACTCCCGCGATCGACGCGAGCCAGGCGATTCCGTGCAGGTCGACGAGAAGCGTCCGGTCCGCAGGCCAGGAGGTGACCAGTCGGAGCGGCCAGACGACGATCTGAAAGAGCGCCACCAAGGTCGCGAGGTCGAGGAGCGCGGAGGCGATCGGGCGGCGATTCCCGCCGGTGCTCAATCGGAACAGCGGCCACGCGACCAACCCGCCGATCACCATCGATGCGAGCAGCATCCGCGCCGCGGGGGTGTACACCGCCGAACTCGGCTGCAGTGGCGGTTGCACGCCGATCGCGATGATCCACGACGCCGCGATCCATCCACTGGCGGCGAAGACCAGGCCGCGCGGGATGGGCAGGGCCGGGCGAGGATCAACCGGGGCGGGGGGCATGTCCCGAGGGTAGCGGTTCGGCGACCGTCCGGTTCGTCGTTCGAACCGCGGCGTCAGCGGTCGTCCGGATTCCGATAGCGGAAGTCGAGGACGGCGTCGTCGCGGTGGATGTCGAAGCTGCGGATGTCGTAGATGGCATCGGCCTTGAGATAGCCGTCGGTGGCGAGCTGCTCGACGATCAGGATCTTGTCCCGGTCGGTGTTCTCGGCGAGCGTCCACTCGCCGGGGGGGCTGCCCCAGACGATCGTGCTTCGGTCGGTGTGCAGTTCCACTTCGCGATCCGTCGCGTGGCGACGGGTGTCGATCGAACGAACGAGGTCGTACCACGGTGCGTCGTGGATCACCCGTTGCAGGGCGAGCGCGGCGTCGACGTCATCACCCCATCGTTCACCCGGTGCGGGCGGAACCACCTCGCTCGCCCCCTTGATGCGGAGCAGTTCCGGCAATCCTGCGGCGCCGATCGGATAGTCGAGTTCGAGTCTTCGACCCTCCGAGTCGACGAGGAAGGCCCGCCGTTCGCCATCGGCGTGGGTGCCGTCGACCAGGGCGACGGGGACNACCCATTCGGCCTTCACCGAGATCGTGGCGGGGTCGATCCATCGAACCTGCGTCACGCGTTCGAACCAGCCGGTCCGTTCCAGGCCGACGAGGGCCCGCTTCAATCCGGCATCCCGCGTGGTCGCGCGATCGTCACCGACCGCGCTTCGGACCGTGTCGGCGAGCCCCACCCGCAGTTCATCGTCATCGAACCAGGCGGGGCCACCCACGAATCGAACCTCGATCGGTGTTTCGAGTTGGAGGTTCCTCGCTTCGGCCCGCTGCTTCAGGGCGGGGATCCCCATCAGGCCGCCGGCGACCAGCAGACCCGCGAGCACCGTCCATCCGGCGGCCCGCAGCCCGACCACCGCACGGGGACCGAGGCCGAGGCGGGTGGCGAGGCCCTGGAATCCGGCGGGTCCGGAGGCGGGCTTCGAACGCTTTGAACGTCTCGATGGCATGCGGAAAGCATCGACCGAATCGTGGTCCGGGCCGCAGAATCCGCGCTCAGTCCGTCGATCGCGCGGATGCGGCGTCCACCATTCGACGGCAGAGCCCCGGAAGGTCGATGCCGCGGGCCGCCGCCGCCATGGGGGCGAGGGAGTGGGTGGTCATGCCGGGAATCGTGTTGACCTCGAGCATCCACATTCCCGGATCCGCCTCGCCCGGCCGCTCGGACGTCCGGCCCTCGCCATCCTCGACCAGCCAGTCGACGCGGGCGAGATCGCGGCATCGAAGCGCGTGGAAGATCTTGACGGAGTCGGAAGCCATGCGGGCTTCCACGCCGGGGGGCAGGGGTGGGGACACGGTGTACCGGGTGTCGTCGCGAACGTACTTGGCGTCGTAATCGTAGAAACCGTCCGACGGCTCGATTTCGACCGGTGGAAGGGCCTCGCCCTCCAGAACCGTCACGGTGAGTTCCCGGCCGGCCACGTAGCGTTCCGCCATCAGCGTCGCATGGGTCGATCGGAGTTCCGAGATCACGCCCGTCGCCTCGGCGGCGTCGACGATCAGGCGGACACCCACGCTCGAACCCTCGTCCGTCGGCTTGATCACGAACGGGGCGTCGACGTCGATCGAACCGTCTTCGGCGATCAGGCAGGCGGGCGGCGTCGGAACGCCCGCCGCGCGGGCGATCGCCTTGGTCCGCATCTTGTCCATCGCCGACTCGGCCGCCTCCGAGCCGCTCCCGACGAAGGCAAGGCCGATCTCCTCGAGCAACCGCTGCAGTCCACCACCCTCGCCCCAGGGGCCGTGCAACACCGGAAAGACGACGTCGGTGCCGATCGCCCGGAGCGAATCCCGCAGCGACGCCGCGGAAGGACGGTCGATCACCAGCTCCGAGACGTCGATCTCCGGAATCTCGCCGAGGGCGGCGGCCACACGGCGGCCGGACTCGAGACTCACGGGCCGTTCGGCGTCCGGTCCGCCCATCAACACGGTCACCCGGCGGGGGGATTCGGCGGTTTTCGGATCGTTCACGCGTTACCGATCCGCTCGGGACTGGATCGATCCCACACCACGACCTCGCGTTGCAGTTCGATCCCGCGGGCGTCGAGGACCCGGGCGTGGACGAGATCGCCCAGTTCGATCGCATCCCGGGCGCGACCGTTCCGCTCGATGGTGAAGAAGTTCGCGTGGCGGGTGGAGACGGTGGCGGAACCGTGTTGAAGACCCTTCAGTCCGACCTCGTCGATGATCCTGCCCGCGGATACCCGTTCGCCGGTCTCCGGATCGATCGGATTGCGGTACATGCATCCCGCGGACTTCTCGCCGAGCGGCTGCGTCCGACTCTTGTACGCGGCGATCTCCTTGACCCGTTCCCGGAGCCTGACGGGGTTCTCCTGGGTGATGCTGAACACCGTCCAGAGAATGATCGGATCGACGATGTTCGTGCTTCGATAGTCGAATCGAAGTTCGTCGGCGGTGTAGACCCGGGTTTCGCCGCCCGCATCGAGGCACGCGACCGCGTGGACCGCGTCTCCGATCTCGCCGTACGCGCCGCCCGCGTTCATCCGGATGGCGCCGCCGATCGAGGCGGGCACGCCCATGAGCGATTCCAGCCCCCCGATCCCGGCCCGCGCGAAGCGCATCAACGTCCGGGCGAGATCCGCGCCCGCGCCGACCCGCACCAGCTCGAGTTTCCCGTCGATGTTGTGCTCGATGCTTCGAAACGCCGGGGCGTCGAGCCGGACCACGATTCCCGACACGCCGTCGTCGTCCACGAGGAGGTTCGCGCCCTCGCCCATGATCCGGACGGGCGTGTCGATCTGACGGCATCGCTTGAGCAGTTCGGCGAGGGCGTCCGCGGTCTGCGGCCTGACCAGGAAGTCGGCCCGCCCGCCGGCGCAGAACCAGCTCGCGACGCCGATGGGGGCGTCCAGCTCGACCTCGACGTCGAGGTCGCCGAAGAGACTGCGTGAGATCCGCGTCACGCGGTGAAACCGCGGTCGGTTGCGCGGTCCACGAGGCTTCGGCCGATCTGCCAGACCGGACCGGCACCCATGACCACGATGAGGTCGCCGTCGCGTCCGATCGCCTCGAGCTGTTCGACGATGGCTTCGAAGGGGTGGACGTGCATCGCGGAGGTTCCGTTGGAACGCAGCCGCTCCACGAGATCTCCCGAAGAGATCCGGCGGCGTTCCTCCTCGCTGTCCCGGACGAAGTGGATCCGCGGGACCACCACCAGATCCGCCTGCGAGAATCCGTGGGCGAACTGGTCGAGCAGGAATCGGGTTCGACTGTGCTGGTGGGGCTGGAAGACGCAGATCAGACGGGCGGGGTTCTCGGCGACGCGGAGCGCGCGGAGAGTCGCTTCGCATTCGCTCGGATGATGGCCGTAGTCGTCGAAGATCGTCGCGGTCCCGCCGTCGGCGGTCGGCATCGTCCCCAGCCGCTGCATGCGACGGTCGACGCCCTCGAAGGCCGCGAGGGCGGTGGCGACGTCGTCCCAGTCCGCACCGAGCCAGTGGGCGAGAATCCCCGCGGCGGCGGCGTTCAGGGCGTTGTGATGTCCCGCGAGTCGCGTCGTCCATTCCGCCACGAACGCCCCGTGCTCGAGAATGCCGATCCNCCGGGCGGAGGCGTCGAAGAAGACCTGGTGATCCGCATCGGGCGAGAAACCGAACGTCGCGACCCCGCAGCGAAGGCCCGCCGAGATCTCCCGTCGGTGCCCACCCTCGTGGGCGATCAGCAGTCGTCCGCCGGAATCCGCGGCAGGGAGGATCTTCGCGAAGTCGTGGAAGCTCTCGACGATCTCGTCGATCGAGGCGTAGAAGTCGAGGTGGTCCTCTTCGACGTTGTTGATCAAGGCGATCGTCGGATGATGGTGGTGGAAGGAGCGATTGAACTCGCAGGCCTCGGCCACGAAGATTCCAGGCCGATCACCCGCCGCCGGGTCTCCGGGGCGGTTGGGCAGTCGATCCGCGCCGACCCTCGATCCACCGCCCAGCTGTCGGCAGTTCGCGCCGGCGATGAAGCTCGGATCGAGTCCGCAGTGGACGAGGACGTGGGCGAGCATCGACGTGGTGGTGCTCTTGCCGTGGGTTCCCGCGATGGAGACCGCGGTTCGTCCGAGCATGGCCCGGCCGACCGCCTCCGCGTAGGAGAGGGCCTCGATCCCTCGCCGGTCGGCGTCGAGCAGCAGTGGATGTGTTTTCGGAATCGCGGCGCTGGCGATCAGGAGATCGCAGGCGGCGGGGAGCGTGGCGGACGCCTCCGTGTCCCCGACCGAGACGGCCATGCCGGTCGCTCGAAGCTCCTCGACGAGGGGTCCTTCGGTCGAGTCGGTGCCGCTGCAGGCGGCGCCCCGCCGTTGGATCATCCGGGCGAGGCCGCTCATGCCCGAGCCGCCGACCCCCGCGAAGTGGACGAATCGACCTTTGAAGTCCGGATCGTTCCGGGTCCTCCCGGTGGTGCTGGGATCGATTTCGGCTGGCATCGTATGCAGTCTATCGGCGCATCGGCCCCCGTTGTCGCAGCCGGTAACCGACTTGACGCCGGGCGCCCGGTGATCCCGTCCCTCCTCGTACAATCCGGGCATGTCCACGAACGACGCTCCTTCCAGAGAAGAACTCCGCGCCCAGGTCCTGCTGGTCGACGATGAACCCGAACACGCCGAAGTCATGGCGGAATCCCTCCGCCGGCCCGGCCACGTCTGCACCATCGTGAACGGGCTCGACGCGGCCCGCGAGGAACTCCTGCACGGCGCCTTCGACGTCGTGGTCACGGACCTCGTCATGGAGTCCGAGACCTCCGGCCTCGAGGTGCTCGCCCTCGTGCAGGAACACCAGCCGGATGCCGAGACCATCCTCGTGACCGCCCACGGCGACGTTCCGACGGCCAAGGCGGCCTTGAAGGGTGGCGCCTACGACTTCATCGAGAAGCCGCTGGACCTCGTGGTCTTTCGAAACCTCGTCGATCGGGCCGCGGAGACCGTCCTGCTTCGTCATCGGACGGCACGGCTCGAGGACCAGCTCGGCGCCGCCTACGGATTCGAAGGAATCATCGGCGACTCGGCGGGGATCCGGCAGGTGGTGCAGGCGATCCGCAAGGTCGCGCCGAGCACGATTCCCGTGCTGGTGACCGGTGAGAGCGGCACCGGCAAGGAGCTCGTCGCGGCCGCGATCCACAATCTCAGCAAGCGAACCCGGAAGCGATACGCCACCTTCAACACCGCGGGGCAGAGCGAAAGCCTGCTCGAGGATCAGTTGTTCGGCCACGTCCGGGGCGCCTACACCGGGGCGGATCGAGATCGCGAGGGGGTCTTCGAGTACGCCGACGGCGGCACGCTCTTCCTCGATGAGATCGGGGACATGCCGCTGGCGATGCAGCCGAAGCTCCTGCGGGTGCTCGAAAGCGGGGAGGTGATCCGGCTCGGCTCCAACGAGGCCCGGAAGGCCGACGTGCGATTCGTGAGCGCGACCAATCGCGATCTGAAGTCGATGTCCGCCGACGGCGATTTTCGGGAGGATCTCTACTTCAGGATTCGCGGCGTGGAGATCAACATTCCGCCGCTTCGAGCGCGGCGCGAGGATGTCCCGTTGCTCGTGAACCACGCCGCCGGTCGATTCGCGGCGGAGATGGAGCGACCGATTCCGCAGGTCAGCGAGCCCGCGATGCTTCGTCTGGTGAGCTACGGCTGGCCGGGGAACGTCCGTGAACTCTTCAATGCCGTTCACCGGATGGTGATCGCCTGCGACGACGACCGGATCGAGGTTCGTGACGTTCCGGAGGAGATCCGGACCGAGGACGGCGACGACGACGGGACCAGCATCGGATCACTCGCCGGCGTCGGGCTCGATCGACTCGAGAAGGAAGCGATCCGGCAGACGCTCGCCCTGACCGGCGGGAACCGGGAACAGACGGCGAATCTCCTCGGCATCGGTGAGCGGACCCTCTATCGCAAGTTGAAGGAATACGGTCTCCGCTGAACCCCGGTCCGCACGCCGGGGATCCGATGTTCGACGTCCCTCGGTGGTTCCGGCCTTGGTTCTCGGACGTTCCGCGGCGACCGGCGGCACTTCGGCGGAAATCGCCGAGGAAAGTTGCCGGATGGCGGGGGCGCGCCCATGATTCTCCCGGAGCAAATGGGAGCGTGGCGTTGAAGGGATTCATCCACATCCGGGCGATCGTCGGTCTGCTGCTGGGCCTGGCCTGCGCGATCGAATCCGCGGTGGCGGACGACGACATGGTTCGTCGCGAAGCGATCTTCGACGATGGCGTGGTCTCGACGCTGCCGCCGCTCGAGATCGATCATGGAGTCGACGTCTGGGACGAGGCGAGAGGCAGGGTGGTGCCGGCCGACCAGCCCCTGTTCGATCTTCCCCGGAACGGACTGAATGCGGGACCGTGGCGGAAGCAGGACGACTTCATCGTGGCGGCGTCGGTGGTGCTCGTGGGACGCTCGCGCGACGAGTCCGAGGCCCGGGTGGCGATCTTCGACCGAGCCCGTCTCGAACTGTCGATCTGGAACTCCGCCGATACCGGCCGGCCGTCCGACCGCCGAATCTCGATGAGCCGTCAGGTCGGCGAGGATGAGGTCAACGACGCGTTCGTCGGCACGCCGTTCCAGCAGGATGATCATTCCTACCGGATCGCGAGCGGAGTCATGCTGCCCGGCTGCATGCTCTTCCTCATGCAGCGATCGGTTCTCGAGGAGACCGAACCGGGAAGCGGAATCGAGGCGTGGGTGATCCGTGGCGTGACCGTCGCGGCGATGCAGGAGACCGAGGCGGGCGAATGGAACTGGACCCACCGGATGGACATGCCCGATCCCGTCGATCCGGATGCGCCGCTGTTCCAACGCGGCTATCTGAGCAGCATGGCCGCCTACTTTCCAGTCGCCCGAGGCGCGGGCTTCACCGAAGCGTTCGTGCCGCTCGTCGACTACATGGGCCATCGCGGATCGCAGAAGGCCACCGGCGGACAGTGCGGTCTCTTCCGGGTGCGACGGGGTGCGGTCGGTGACGCCTGGCAGATCGATCCGCTCATCGAGGTCCATTCACGCTGGGAGAGCGAGGGCGAGCACTTTCACGTCGCGGGATGGACGCCCAACGGCGTCGTCATCGCCGTCGGCGACGGCGTGAAGAGCCGGGTCGTCCTGGCCCAGTGCTCGGACTGGGACGAGTACCACGACCCGGGGAACTGGTCGGTGATCCCGAGGTGGCAGGGTGATCTCCCGGATGCGTTCACCCAGGTCACCTGCAATCAGTTCTGGAGCTGCTGTCCCGGAAACCAGCCGGATCGACTGCTGTGCGGCGGAGACAACGTGGCCGGCGGCATCTTCGGTCTGAACGTCCCCTTCGAAGTGGAGGGGCCACCGACCTTCGAGGAGTTGATCGGCGTGCAGCCATCGACGTTGTCGAACGGTCTGTCGGGCAACACGGTCTCGTGGATGCACCGCACCTCCCCCGAGGTGAACGGTCCGGTCGTGGCCCGTCAGGTCCTCGACCCCAGCGGGCACGACACCTACAGCAGGGTGCTTCTGAGCAACGATGGAGAACGGTTCGCCACCGTGGCCCGACTCCCCGAAGACGTGGAACAGTACGCGGTGCCGTTCCTGCTCGATGGTGGCATCCGGGTCCATCGCTACAAGAACCTCGGCCGCCGAGGGATCTTCGCCGCCGCGGTTCCGGACGAGGACCGGGTTCTGGCCGGCCTGCTCGCCCGCCCGAGTTCGATCGATCTCCTGCGCGACGCGGACGGGACGCATCGGACTCCCGACTACGTCGTGCCCTCCACCGGGGTCGTCGTGGAGCGGCTCGACCGCGACGAGATGTCCGAAGACCTGATCCGGGGACTGGCCCCCGACGCGGTGTGCTACCGGGTCTTCGGCTCACCGGTGGGCTCGGGTCGTCTCCTGACCGCGCTGGTCGTCGATCCGAGCGATCAAAAGGAAGCGGGGCGTGAAGGAACCTCCACGGCGGTCCACCTTCAGGTCTGCAATCTGGTGAGCGGCAAACTCCGGCTCCTCACGCGGGTGACCCGCGGTCAGTACGTGAGCGATCGAACCCACTCCATCGCGTCCACGGGGGCGTGGAACCACATCGACGCGTGGAGTTTCACGATCAACGAGAGCGCCTCCAGCTCGATCGCCATCTCGAATCCGGTCGGTGGCGAGTTCGCCGCGGTGGATTTCCTGCTCGTGTTCCGAAGCGTCTCGGAAGGACGGGGCATGCCGAGCTGGCCGCTGGAGGCGATTCCGGGCGGCATCGTCCCCTCGACCCGGGTCGCGCAGCCGCTGGGGATCCGGGGTGGCGAATGGCGGGTGGGCGCCGAACTCCAGATTCCGCCCGACGGACTCGACTACTCGATCGGCACCCGGGTGGAGTCGATGCCGCTCTGCACCTTCGAATTCGGACCGGGGCGGTTTCTGCGGCTCCGTTCGGACATCAACAACGGATCGATTCTGATCGAGTCGGTCGTCGGCACGAACAGCTGGTACGTCGGGCAGATGGAGGATCTCCGCTTGAATCGCGGCGACACCATCAACATCGATCTCACCCGTCGAAGCGGTGTGATGTCGATCTCGGTGGTGGCGGCGGGAAGTCTCGGAGACACCCCGGCGACGGTGGTGCTTCCGATCATCCATGAGACGCCACCCACCCGATTCATGCTGGGCGACGAGCATCACGAGCTGGTGTCCGCGCTGGTCCTCCGCCGGGTCTTCGTCGACACCCCGGCCCGACCCGTGCCGGACCGAATCGTGATCCCGACGGACGAGGTCAGGACGGGGGGCACCGCGGGCTCCACGGCGATCGACGAGGGACGGCCGGAGATCCGGCCCGAAGACCTCGTGTTCGAGATCATGCGCGGCCTGGGAACGGCTGCTGATCGTCGGTTCGATCCCCGGGACGTCGACGGTGATGGATCGATCACCTTCGACGACGTCCGCCGGCTGCTCGCGCCGCCGGCGACCCACGGCCGATCCGGACCGCGTCGACGCTGAATCGTGTTCGTGCGGTGATTCGGGATCAGTCCCGTCGGATCGCGACCAGGCCGCTGACCACCCCGATGTCCAGTCTTCGATGATCGTCCCCGAGTTCGAGACGCATCGAAGGCTTGTCGTCGTTCACGAGCACGCCGCGGATGTCGAATCGAATCGATCGATCATCGGCGTCGGTCATCACGCGGATCCCGGCGAGGTCGGTGGTGCGGGGGTCGTCGAATCGAACCGTCCAGGCCTGGCCGTCGCCTCGGCTGATCGGGGTGGATCCGGCACCGTCGTGCACCAGCGACCATCCGAATCCATCGGCATCCACGACCAGCGCGACCGGATCGGCGGGATCCGAGATGGTGCGATAGCGAGCCTGTTCGAGATCGTCCCGCAGCATCACGGACGCGGCCGCGAGTCTCGAGCCGGCGTCGTTCCCGAGCATGGGGATCGCGAGGCCGGCGATCCCGAGGATCACCACCACGACCGCCATCGTCTCGACGAGCGTGAGACCGCGGCGGTTCAAGAATCCCTCCGATGCGCGAGGCGCCATTCACGTCGTTTCATCCGGATCTCGGCGCGGCTCAGCCCCGCCTGTCGCCACCCACGTCGCACTTCCCGGGGGATCCTTCGCCATCTTCGGGCGGTGTCTTCGTTCGATTCATCGAGCGACACCACCGGCGTCTCGAGTTCCTCCGCGATTGTCTCCAACGCGTCGTCGCTGGTGCGATCCTCGGTCTGGAGCACGTCGAGCAGATCGCCTTCCTCATCGCGATGCGGACCCTGTGCCGACGTGAGCCCGACGACGCTTCCGTCGTCGGGCGCCGCGTAGACCACGGCATGTCCGCCGATCTCGATCACGTCGGCGACGATGCGTCCGTGAAGGAGGACGTCGTCCTCGACGCGGATCTTCGCGTCCGGCGCGATGACGACGGCGGTCACCATCGCGTCACCTTCGAGCACGATGGTCGATCCGGGGCCACCGGTGAGATTGACGGGCTTGGGATCGACGTCGACCGGCAACATGCCGGCCGAGGTCAGCGCATCCCGGTCGGTCGCTTCGCTGGGGCCGATGCCGCCGTCGTCGATTCGGAGCTCCCGGCCGCCTCGAATCAGAAGCCGACCGGTGGGGGCGACGGCGATCTCCGCATCTTTGATCGAGACCAGGCCGTCCCCGTCGATGACGAGGGTGCCGCGGGCGACCTCGATCGTGGCGCCGGATTCGATCCGGAAGTCCCCGCGACTGTGGAGGATCCGGTCGCCCTCGATGAGGATCCGCGTTCCGGCCCGGATCCGGATCGAGGGGGCGTCGATGTCGGTCTCGGGGGTGTCGTCGATCACCACCGCCGCTTCGGTACGGCCTTCCCGTGCCAGGGGAATCGCGGGCGCGGCGATCGCCGGAAGCGCATCGGGAAGGAGTCGGATCCCGGCGGGATCCTCACCCATCTCGTAACCGCGGGCGTCGACCATGACGACCTCGCAACCGGCGGTGATCGCGGCATCGGTGACCGAGAAGTCGTGGGGATCCCCACCGAGTGTTCCCACCACCAGCGGTGCCGAGGGTCCGCCCGAGGATCCCGTCCACGCGAGCAGCGCCGCGTCGTCCTCGAGTCTGATCTGCGACTCCGCGAGCAACGCCGTCTCACCGAATGCGATGTCGAGGGGGCGTTCGATCAGCGGTGAGATGTCGAAGGTCTCCTCGGCGATCATCGCAAGTCCGTCGATGTCGGCGGTGCAGGCGATCCGGATCCGAAGGGTCCCTTCGGTGGGTGGGAGGTTCGTCATCGCATCGAGCACCCGCGCGGTGCAGCGGCCGTCGGCGATCTCGAAAGGCGCGTCCAGCGAACCCGAAGCGAGCTCGTCGATCCAGTCGTCGGAGGCGAGAATCGAGGAGAAGATCAGTTCCAGTCCGCTGTCCGCGGTCCGTCGGGCCTGGGCGGCGTCGCTGATCCGGGCCGAGACCGGAACGGATTCCCGTCGTCCGTCGAGGAAGGTGGCCACCATCATGAGTCCGATCGCCAGCGCGACCAGGACCAGCACGAGCGCGGCGCCTCGCGGGTCACGTCGAGGAACTCGAGGGTGGGTTCGATGGTGGATTCGATTTCTCATGGTCGCCATACCTCGGGTTCGAGATCGTGGCAGGGGACGATCGTGGTCGCCGCCAGCGGGCCGGTCGCGAGATCGAACGTGAGATCCAGGCGAAGTTCCCGCGCCCGCGGATTCACGTTCGCGGATCCGATGACGGCGTCGACGAGTCCGTCGACGAGCACGTCCTGGTGGAGGATTCCCGCTTGTTCGGCGCGTCGGAACGCTTCGGCCAGCTCGATCGACCCGGAGATCGGGCGATCGTGTTCGGCCCGCTCNAGCGGGGTCCAGTCGGTGGGGAACCGGATCTCGGATCGCCGGAGTTCGCCTCGGACGGGATCGAATTCGAGCCAGCGAAGCTCGCTCGGCTCGACCCGGCCACCGGCAACCACGTCGCCGTTCCAGATCACCATCGCGCGGCCGTCATCGCTTCGTTCGAGCACCGAAGCGATCCCCGCGAGATCCTCGGTCAGCCGGCCATGGGTCGCCGCGGTGGCGAGGAGCCCGGTCCTGGTGTCCGAACCGAGCGCGATTCCGGTCGCGATGCCGCCGAGCATCGCCGCGACGCCCGCGGCCACCAGCACGGTGATCGCGAGCGAGAGGACCAGCTCGAGCATCGTGAATCCGCGTCGCGTCATGATTCCGGTTCCGGGTCTGGAATCCAGCGGGAGAGCGATCCGGTGGTTCGTTCCTCGCGGTCGAAGATCTCCACCACGATCGATCGGCCGGGAATCCCGACCGATTCGAAGAGGGTCCGTTCACTTTTCTCGATCCGCACCCGGCGTCCGACGCGTTGCAGCGCGGGGGCGAGACGCACCCCTTCGGCGTCCACGAGTTCACCGGGGGCCTCCTCGTGACCGTTCCAGTCGTCGATGCGATCGGGATCGGATCCAAGAACGCGGGCGAGCAGATCCTCCGCCGCCACCGTCGCCGCGAGTTCGTCGGCGGCGACCTCCGCATGGGCTCGACCGGAGGCGACCGCCGAGAAGACCGCGGTGATCGCGACCGCGAGAATCGCGGAGGCGACGATCGATTCGACGAGAGTCAGGCCGCGGTGGGCGGATCCGGGACGTGGTCCACGCATTCTCTTCTCCTCGAGTCGGGTTGCGAATCGCTTGAAACCGACCCTCCTTGAGAATCGGCTCGATCCGATCGGCACCGGCGACGGGCCCGCCGGTCGCCGGCTCGAATCGGGTTCTCGGGTCCTCGCCGCCGGGGAATCCGGCACGACCGGGACGACCCGACGTCCGAGAGCGACCGGAGAGGGACATGGGCGGCTTGCGACTTCGGCGTCCGCCCGCGACGATGCCGGGATGCCCCGCCTGCTCACCCGCTATCTGGCGGGAGAACTCCTCAAGACGATCCTGCTCACCACCTTGATTCTCGTGGCGGTGATCGCGTTTGGAACCGCCATCAAGCCCCTTTCCCGGAATCTGCTCGGGGGGGCGGACATTCTGAAATACGTCTTCTTCGCCGCGATCCCGATGATGGAGTTCGCCCTTCCGTTCGCCGCGGGATTCGGGGCGACGCTGGTGATGCACCGCCTCGCGAGCGACAACGAGATTCTCGCGATGGGGGCGAGCGGGCTCTCGCCGGCTCGCATCTTTCGACCGATCTTTGCATTGGCGGCGATCCTGCTGCTGGTGATGCTCTCCCTCGTCGAATTCCTCGTCCCGATGTTCTGGTCGAGGATGGAATCACTTCTCGCCCACGACGTCACGCGGCTGCTGGCCTCCGCGGTGGAGCGGGGCGAGGCGTTCTCGATGGGGAACACCCGGATCTACGCCGACGACGTCATCGTGCAGGAGGCGCCCGAGGGCTCCGACGCCGACACCCGGCTGGTCCTCGTCGGCGTGGCGGCACTCCAGCTCGACGGCTCGGGGACGCCGGAGACCGAGTTCACCGCGGACTACGCGACCATGGATCTGTATCGCCTCGACGGACGGTCGGTGCTGAAGCTGGTGCTGGGCGACGCGACCCTGTTCCGAGCCGGTGACGCCACCCTGGTGCGCCTGCCGACCGCCGAGCCACGGGCGATCGATCTCGGCCGGGGGTTCCAACTCGGCGTCAAGATGCTCACCCTCCCGGAGATGTACCGGATCAAGGCGGAGCCGACACGGTTCCCCGCGCTCGCCGGCAGCGTCGACGACCTGCGGAGACTTCTTCGCTGGGATGCGACGCACCGATCGATCGCGGCGTCTTTCGATGCCGGACGAACGCTGGAACTCCGGGACGTGACCCGCGACGCGATGTGGCGCGTCGTCGCGCACGAGGGTGTGACGTTCGACGACGATGTCTTCACCGTCGCCGCGCCGGTCGTGGAGACGGCGCTGCCCGACGGCAGCACGTCCCGTGCCCGCGGTTCCAGTCTCCGGCTGGAGGAATTCTGGCGGGACGGCAAGGCCGTCTTCGACGTCGAGCTGTACGACCCCGTCGCGATCGAAGGCGACTCCACCGGGAGCGGCGGCGTGCCGCCCCGGATTCGGAATCTCGTCCTGCCCGAAGACCGGCTCCGGTTCGACGATTCGGCGTCGCCGCCGGCGGTGGTCGCCGAGGCGCGTGGCATCGACGCGGCGTCGATCCAGTCGGAATCGCTGCGAGCGCGGTTC
Source organism: Phycisphaerae bacterium (assembly GCA_002690755.1). Classification (GTDB taxonomy): domain Bacteria; phylum Planctomycetota; class Phycisphaerae; order Phycisphaerales; family SM1A02; genus UBA12014. The sequence goes on along the minus strand of NZFT01000049.1, from coordinate 1,257 downwards.
GCGGCGGGCCTCGAGTCCCATGCGACCAGGGTGCGGAATCTCGTCTGGGACATCGACGGGCGGATCCAACAGCGGCTCGCCCAGGCCTGCATGGGCCCGTTGCTGCTGATCCTGGGGTCGGTGCTCGCGGTCCGCATGCGCACGTCACCGCCGCTCACCGTCTACGTCATCGCGTTCGTTCCCGCCATTCTCGACATCGTCCTGATCTCGGGAGGCGAGCAGCTGTTGCGTCGCGAACCCGATCTCTGGGGGCATTTGGTCATCTGGTCGGGGAACGTGATCCTCGGAGGCACCTGTCTCTTCGCCTGGTCTGGTCTTCGCGGCGACTGAATCGAAGTCATGCTCCTTCTCGACCGGTACATCATCCTTCGATTTCTCGGGAACTTCGCCCTCCTGTTCTCGCTGCTGTTCATCTTCGCGATCTCGATCGACGTGGTCGTCCAGTTCGACGAGTTCATCGAGGCGGCGGAGTCGGTGGCGGAACGTGAAGGGCGCTGGATCCCGGTCGTGTTCGTCGAGGGGGTCCTGGATTTCCACGGCCCGCGAGTCTTCCAGTTCTACGCCTTCATGGTGGGGCTGGTCGGGGTGGCGGCGGCCGGATTCACCTTGGTGCAGATGCACCGAAGCCGGGAGCTGGTCGCGATCATGGCGGCCGGCATCCCGCTGCACCGGATCGCCGCCGCGATCATCGCGGCGCAGGTCGGCCTCGTCCTCCTGCAACTGGTCGATCAGGAACTGATCCTGCCCCGGCTCGCCACGAAACTGAACCGGGTCCATGATCGAGTCCTCCAGCCGGGCGTGGAGACGTTCGAGGTGCCGCTCGCCCGGGACGTCGATGGCGCGTTGATGTTCGCCGCCTCGATGGATCCCAACACCGGTACCGCCAGTTCGCTGCTGGTCCTTCGACGGGGCGAGAACGGGGTGGCCGAGGAGCGGATCACGGCACCTTCCGCGATCTGGGACGAGGCGATCGAAGGGTGGCGACTCGAAGGCGGCCGGGTGGTGGGCACTCGTACCGGTGACGACGGAAGAATCGCGCTCCGCAGCGAGGTCGACGTCTGGGAGACCGATCTCTCGCCGCGCAAACTGCTCGCGCGGCGCAGCCAGAACTTCGCGCAGATGCTCTCGATCGGACAGCTTCGGTCGATGCGGGGGGACGGCGGAGAGTCCGATGGCGGACTGGACCGGGTCATCTTCGGTCGCTTCAGCGGGGCGCTGGTGAACCTGCTGGTGATGGCGATCGTGGTGCCGTTCTTT
>NZFT01000048.1 GCA_002690755.1 Phycisphaerae bacterium | reverse complement strand
GGCCCGGATCAGGGCGAACACCCGCGGCGAATAGGCCGCGACGAGCGTTCTCCACGCCGCCTCGTCCCCGTCGCCCGCGGAGCGGACGATCACCGCGAGCTGGTCTGGGGTGATCTCGTCCATCGATAGTGGAGCCGGGTTCCTCGCGTCGATGCGGACCACCCCGCGGCGTCCGGATTGCTGAAAAGACTCTACCGCACCGAATCGACTCGGATGCGATGACCAGCCTCGAAAGCGTCCCAGTCGGAACGGACTGCCGACCCTCGATGATGCAGGATCAGATTGGAATCCCGCTGGATTCGCTCCACCCGCCCCCTTCCGCCGGCATGTCCGGCGGCGGGGTCGCGTAGGAGAGATCCTGAAAACGCGTGCTCTGGGCGTTCCAGCCGAGCGTCACCACGCCGGTGGGACCGTTTCGCTGCTTCGCGATGATCACCTCGGCGAGTCCGGCCTTGTCGGGGTTCTGCTCCGCCCATTCGGGCTCGGCCTTGTGGTAGTACTCCTCGCGGTGGAGCATCATCACCACGTCGGCATCCTGTTCGATCGACCCCGACTCGCGGAGATCGCTCATCCGCGGACGGTGCCCCTCCCGTTGCTCGGCGGCTCGATTGAGCTGACTGAGGCAGAGGACCGGCACGTCGATCTCGCGGGCCATCGCCTTCACACCACGACTGATCTCCGAGACTTCGAGCTGCCGGCTTTCGACCCGACCGCCCGCGCTCATCAGCTGGAGGTAGTCGATCACGATCGCGCCGATGTCGTGCTTGTCCTTCATCCGCCGGGCCTTCGACCGCAGCTGGAGCAGGTTCAACCCCGGCGTGTCGTCGATGTAGATCGGCGCATCCGAAAGATCGTTGCACGCGGTCATCAGCCGCTTGAAGTCCTCTTCGCGAAGCGTGCTTCGTCGCATCCGCTGGGAGTCGATCCGACCTCTGGCGCAGAGCATTCGCTGCACCAGCTGCTGCTTCCCCATCTCGAGACTGAAGATCGCGACGGGATGATCCGCCACCGCCATCTGCTCCGCGATGTTGAGGGCGAACGCCGTCTTGCCCATCGACGGACGGGCGGCGAGGATCAGCATCTCACCCCGCTGGAAGCCGTTCAGCATCTCGTCGAGCTCGCCGAATCCCGAGGGTACGCCCCCGATCCGGGAACCGTCGGACTCCTCGATGGACTTCATCACCTCGTCGAGCAGGACGTTGAGTGAACTCGCGCTCTGCTGCTCGCGTTGCTCGGCGATCTTGAAGATCCGCTTCTCCGCGGTCTCCAGCACCATCGCGACCTCGAGGTCCGCCCGATGCGCATCCTGAAGCGTCTCGCCCGCCGCCGCGATCAGTTCGCGAAGGGTTGCCTTCTCCCGGACCATCCGGGCGTAGCGGGGCGCGTTGGTCGCGGTCGGAACGCTCTCCGCGAGATGCACCAGATAGTCCAGACCACCGACCTCGTCAAGCAGTGATCGATCGATCAGGAGCTGGTTCAACTGAACGACGTCGAGCGACGCGGTCCGGTCGTAACAGTCGATCATGAGATCGAAGAGGATCGTGTGCGCCGGTCGGTGGAAGTCGATCCCCGACTTCACGATCCCGAGCACGTCCGCGATCACCCGCGGGTCGAGGATCATCGAGCCGAGCAGCGACACCTCCGCATCGAGGGCGTGCGGCGGAACCGCCTCCGCGAGCCGCGTCAGCTCCTCCGCCCGCAGCGTCGGCCGTTCGTCTCGATCTCGATTCTTGAAACGACTTCTAGCGTCAGACTCGGACATGGGATCATTCTCGCCGCGAATCACGACGTTCGTCGAGTCACTCCGGATCCTGACCGCCCGTCCACAACCCGTTGTGGATGAGTTTCGATCGATGGGGAGGAGATCAGCCCTCGTCGTCTTCCATGCCGTCCACCCGGACCTTCATCAGACGACCGGTCTTGAACTTCACGGTCTTCCTCGCCGGAACCTCGACCTGCTCGAGCGTCTTCGGGTTCTGCGCCCGCCGTGCCGCACGCTCGCGAATCTCGAAGACGCCGAAGTCACGGAACTCGAGACGATTGCCTCGGCCGAGCTCTTCGATGACCTCATCGAGAAAAGCCTGGATCGTGCGCTTCACATCTGCTCGTGGCTGATTCATCTCCGCCGCGATCCGATCGACGATTTCCTTCTTGGTCGTCGTCTTGCCCAAGGCACTGGGGATTGAACTCGACATTCCGTCACGCTCCAGCTGGATTCCTGATTTTGCAGCGACTCCGAAACCTTACCCCAGAGCCGAAATCGCCGACTTCTGAGTATCGAAACGAGGGCGTCCGATGTCAAGAGGGATGGGGCAAGCCTCGCCTAAACAATAACTTAGGTGAACCAGCGAACTTCGACCCGTTCATCGGTGCCGCTGGGAACCGGTCCGCACCCGCAGCGAGAACGTCGACTGGTTGCGACCGTTGATGATCCGCTGGTCATCGCGGATCGATCGCAGAACGAAGGACGGTCCGGCACCCGAAATGGGCGATCCACCGAGCCGGAGCTGGTTTCGAGCCTGAATCGCATCGCCCGCACCGATCCCGGTCTCCACCGCGATCACCGCCTGGGCGGCAGAGGGCAGGACGAGGATGCTCGAAACCTCCGTGATCGGCGGAAGTGGTGCGGCCGGGGTCGAGGTCGCACAACCTCCGAGGGCACTCCCCGCGAGCAGGCAGAAACCGATCTGAAACATGACGAGAGGTCTCATGGTCCTCGAGTATTCATCCGAATGAGGCCGGTGCCATCGACAACCCGCCCAACGGCGGGATTCAGCGGAACAACGACGTTTTCTCGGACATCGGCGACCTCAGGGCGTTCGAAGACGATCGATGATCGCGGTCGACCCCAGTCCCGGCCGATGCGCGAGAATCCGGACGTCGATGCCGAGCCGCTCGAGCAGCGGATGCTCGGTGATGGCTTCGGGGTGGTAGTCACCACCCTTCACGTAGACGTCGGGACGGATCGCCTCGATCAGATCCGCGGCGGTCTCCTCCCCGAACACCACGAGGTAGTCGATCGATTCCAGTTCGGCGAGCACCTCGAGTCGCTCCGCTTCGTTGAAGATCGGCCGTTCGGGGCCCTTGAGGGCCCGGACGCTCTCGTCCGCGTTGATGCCGACCACCAGGACGTCTCCCTGCTGCTTCGCTTCCTTCAGGTAGGCGACGTGCCCGGCGTGGATCACGTCGAAGCACCCGTTGGTCAGGACGATTCGTCGGCCGTCGCGGCGAAGTACCTCGAGTTCGAGCAGCAGATGCGCGAGCCGACGCGTCTTTCCGATCCCGGCGGCGCTCGCCAGCAACGCGGCCCGCCGCAGCTCCGCGAGCGGGACCGGCTGTGCGCCGGTCAATTCCACTTCGATCCCCGCCGCGAGATTCGCAAGCCGGACGCCCTCGACGCCACGCAAGCCGTGCGACCAGGCCGCCGCGAGCGCCGCAAGCACCATGTCGCCGGCGCCGGTCACGTCGTAGACGGACTTGGCTTCGGTCGGGAGGTGGATGCAGCCATCCTCGGTCGCGAGCATCGCCCCGTCCCGATCCAGCGTGAGGACCACCGCATCGAATCCGTGTCGGGAACGAAGACCGGTCGCGATCTCGACCGCCACGCCGAGGTCGGTGCGCAGACCGCCGGGACGATCCATCGCCCGTTCCGCCTCGGTGCGGTTCGGCGTGATGAGGGTCGCCCCCGCGTAGCGGTCGTAATCGGTGATCGATGCCGGGTCCACCAGCAGGGGAAGATCGCGCTCCCGGCATCGTTGCGCCAGGGCTCGACACAGGACTTCGGTGCACGTGCCCTTGTCGTAGTCCTCGAGGCAGACGCAGTCGACATCATCCAGCCGGGCGTCGATCGCCGCGAGCAGCCGGTCGACCACCGCTTCGTCCGCGGGGCGTCGCGATTCGACGTCGAGCCGGAACATCTTCTGGGGGTGCCGATGCTGGGCGAGACCGACCAGGCTTCGCTTCACCGTCGTGGGCCGCGATGAATCGACCACGACCCCCCCGACTTCGCAACCGTTCGCCTCGAGCTCGGCGGTCAGGTGTCGACCGGCGTCGTCGTCGCCGACGAGCCCCACCACCGCGACCTCCATCTCGAGCCCGCGAAGGCAGGCGGCGACGTTGCCGGTGCCGCCCGGCCGGCGATCGATCGCCTCGTCACCGTCGATCGCCAGCACCGGAACCGGCGCATCGGGACTCAGCCGTTCGGCCGCGCCGCGGATCGTCTCGTCGAGCATGAGATCGCCGACCAGCAGGACGCGACCGCCCGACAGACGGGCAACCGCCTCGACGAAGTCGATGCCGGGTCCTGCCGCCGTGGTGTGGGGATTGTCGTTCACGATGGGGCGGAGCGTATCACCCCGGGCCCGGGGCCGCCCCTGCGACCGTGGCGTCGATGGCCTCGAAGAACGCCGCCTCTCCGGCGAGAAATTCGATCTCGAGGGTGGGAACGAGAATCGGCAGGTCGCCGAGTCGATCCGCGTGCCGACCGATCTTCACCCAGTCCTTGAGCGTGGTGACGATCGCCTCCGCGCCCGCTCCCGCCGCCGCGGCGGCGATGGACGAGACGCGGGCCGCGTCGTAGGCGGCGTGGTCCCGCACCGCGACGTCGTGCACCACGATGCCGCCGACCGCCTCGATCGATCGTCGAACGGAATCCGGATTGCCGACGCCGAGGACGGTCGCGACGCGGCGCCCTTCCAGCTCGGACACCGGTCTCGCCGACTCGACGCCCTTCCGATGCGACGTCAATCCGGTCCAGGCGTGACGGGTCCACGCGAGCGGCGGTCGTCCATGATGCCGTTCGATCTCCGCGGCCAGCACGGGATCGATCTTCGACGCCCGCGTCACCACGACCACGTCGGCGCGACGCAGGGCGCTCCTCGGTTCACGTCTCGGTCCCGAAGGCAACATGCCCCGGTCGAAGCCGGAGCGAACGGCGTCGACGAGCACGATGTCGAGATCCCGGTGCACGCGTCGGTGCTGGAATCCGTCGTCGAGGACGATCGATCCCGGAGGATCCTGCAACGCCGCGATCGCGGCGATCCGATCCGCACCGACCGCGAGCGGCACCTCGGGGATGCGTGATGCGTATTCCGCGGCTTCGTCGGAGATTCCAGTCGCCCCCGCTCGATATCCGCGCATCGCGATCGCGGGGCGACGCCCCGACCGAAGGAGATGCGCGGAGATGGTCCGACACACCGGTGACTTCCCGGTGCCGCCCGCGACGAGGTTTCCCACCGAGATCACGGGCGCATCGAGCCGGACCACACCGGTGCCGGCGTCGAATCGACGACGTCGCCAGTCGACGACCGACGCGTAGACCAGCGTCGCGGGCGCGAGGAGGATCGAGGCCCACCGCGGGGGTTCATGCATCGTCCGCCTCCCGGTCGGGTCGGGATCCGATTCCTTCCCGATCCATCGCTTCGCGAATCCGAAGCGTGTCGCGAACGAGACGCCGATCGAGACTGCGCTGGTGGAGGCGGATCGAGACGAAGGCGTCGACCAGCGAGAGGATCACGAGCACCAGCAGGCCCAGCACCACGCCCCCCCAGGTGACGATGTAGGGGATCTGATCGACATCCGGATCGATCCACCCGGCCGCGGCGGCCGCGGCGACGAGCACGCCGCCCCCGATCACCAGGCTCGCGCGACGGAGTCGCCGCCGGATCATCGGCACCGATCCGCGACGAAGCCGTCGCCAGTACCAACCACCGGCGATCGCCGCGATCGCGAGCGCGATGCACGTCGTCCACCCCGGCAGATGCGTCTGCCCGAGGAACCATGGGATCTGGATCGACGACCCTGGATTCACGACGGTTCCTCCGATGCGGCGAGCGCCTCGAGCAGTGGGACCAACCGGCGGATCGGGAGTCCCATCACCGTCGAGGGATCGCCGTCGCATTCGATCGGCCAGCCGTCCGCGATTCGATCTTCGAGGTTGTAGCCCCCTGCCTTGCCCACCCACTCGCCGGAGTCGAGATACGCCTCGATTCGATCGGGCCCGAGGTCTCCCATCCGAACCTCCGCCACGTCGCTGAACAGCAGACGCCGTCCCCTGCGATTCCGGATGCACACGCCGGTGATGGTGCGATGCCGTCGACCGAGCATCCGGACGAGCATCCCCTCGGCTTCGGATCGATCGCCGGGCTTTCCGACGATCGCGTCCCCGACGACGCAGACGGTGTCCGCCGCGATGCTCGCGACATGCGTCGCGTCGACGTCGAGAATCTGCGCCGATTTGAACCAGGCCAGCGCCTCCACGGTGCACGCGGGAGACGACGGCGAAAGCCGGATCACGCCGTCGTCGATCGCGGGCGCAACCTGCTCGACCCGCCATCCGGCGGACTCCAGCAGCCGGCGTCGACGCGGACTCGCACTGCCCAGCAGCACCGAACGGGTCATGTCCCGGCCTCCGTCCTCGTCGCCGTGAGACGGTCGCGACACGCTTCGAGCACCTCGTCGACCGGGATCGCCCGCATGAGACGATCGCCGAGTCCTTGGTCGCGGTAGTGGACCGCCGCATCGGCGAGCGGCGACGCGATGCAGTCCGTGACTCGTCCGTAGGGCCCCGAAATCACGGGATCCGTCGGGCCGAACAGCCCCACCAGCGGGACGTCGAAGCCGACCGCCGCATGAAGCATTGCCGAATCATTGGCGACCAGGAGCGCCGAATCGCGGACCGCCGCCATCGACATCGCGAGCGGGCCTGCTCCCGCCATCACCACCACTTCGGCACGATCACCGGCCAGTTCGCGGAGGCGGTCCGTTTCCGATGCCGCGCCAAGCAGGACGATCCGCTCCGCGAGCCGTTCGACGAGCAGCCCCTCCACGAGTCGCCGCCAGTGATCCTCCGGCCACTCCTTGCTGGTCCAACGACTCGTCGGGGCGATGGCGACGAATCCGGCCCCACCGATCGTCGCCGAACGCCAGGCCGACCAACCGGACTCCGCATCCTCCGGTACCCGGAGACGACAGTCCGCGATCGGCTCGATCCCCGCACCTTCGAGCAGTCCAAGCATCCGATCGACCGCCGAAGCGTCCGCGGAAACCGCGATCCGCGCGTTGTAACCCAGCCAGGCCCCTTCCGACGCATCCGCGAATCCGATCCGGCGACGAGCCCCGCTCGCGAAGGCCATCAGACCGCTGCGGGCGAGGCCCTGGGCATCGATCGCCACCGCGTAATTTCCGCGCAGTCCCCGGAAGAACCGCCATCCCGTAGCCATGGCGGGGGGAGATCGCCACCAGTGCTGAAGTCGCCGTCGCGGGAAGCCGATGACCCGGGAGACGGCGGGATGGGCTCGGATCGCATCCGAGAACTCTTCCTGCACCACCCAGTCGATCGGTGTTTCCGGAAACGCACGGGAAAGGGACGCCACCAGCGGGACCGAGCGGAACACATCGCCGAGGGCGCTCGGACGGATCAGGAGGATTCGGGGTTGCTCGGTCACGGTCGGATCCGGGTCGCTTGACAGTTCGCGGGGTTGCGAGAATAGTCACCGATTCGTTCTTCGGCCGTCGCCCGACCCTCCCACCGCCCGACACCCCGCCCGAAGGCTTCCTCCGAACCGTTTCTCCGCCTCGACACCGCCCGAAAGATCAACGACGTGACCGAACCGACACCCCAGCCCGCCAGCAAGACCGAGCCGACCTCGGATCGCAGTGATGCGACCGCGAGTGGCGGCGACAGTGGCAGCCGGGCCGGTGCCGGATTCGAGACGTTGCTCGGCCGAGTCGTCGTCGAGCGGGGCCTGGTGAGTCCCGACGAACTGGAAGTCGTTCGCAACACGCGGGAGCAGGATCCCGACGCGAGCCTCGCCGACGTCCTTCTCGAGTCGGGCTTCATGACGTCCAGTCAGGTCGATCGACTCCGCACCGAGATCGAATCCGAGAAGAGCACCCGCGCGATTCCGGGCTACAAGATCATCCGCAAGCTCGGCGCCGGTGCGATGGCGACGGTGTTCCTCGGCAAGCAGCTCTCGCTGGATCGATTCGTCGCGATCAAGGTCCTTCCGCGACGCTACAACGACAACGCGGACTTCATCGCCCGCTTCTACAAGGAGGGGCGGGCCGCCGCCAAGCTGAACGATCCGAACATCGTCGCGGCCTACGACGTGGCGCAATCCGGCGAGCATCACTACTTCGTGATGGAGTACGTCGACGGCGAGACGGTCTTCGATCGAATCAGCGCGAACAAGCGCTTCGACGAAGCCGAGGCGATCCAGGTCACCAGGCAGATGGCATCTGCGCTGATGCACGCGCACGCTCGCGGCTTCATCCACCGGGACATCAAGCCCAAGAACATCATGCTCACCGATTCCGGCGTGGTGAAGCTGGCGGACCTCGGCCTGGCCCGCGCCCTCAGCGACAAGGAATCCGCGGAGGCGGAGGCCGGAAAAGCCTACGGAACACCGTTCTACATCTCACCCGAACAGATCCGCGGCAGGGTGGACATCGGCCCTCAGGCCGACATCTACGGCCTCGGCGCGACGCTGTACCACATGGTCACCGGACGGGTCCCCTTCAACGGAAAGAACCCGTCGGAGGTCATGCACCGTCATCTCAAGGACGAGATCGTCCCGCCCGATCAGTTGAATCCGGCGATCTCGAGCGGACTCGCCCAGATCATCGAGCTGATGATGGCGAAGGATCCCGCCGACCGATACCGCAGCGCCGAGGAACTGCTCGAGGATCTCGATGCCGTCGAGTCCGGCGGCATGCCCATGCACGCCCGCAGCGTGATGGACATCGCCACCGTGGTCTCTTCGATCACGGCGGAAGACGAAGGATCGGAACCGGCACAACCGGTGGTGCGCGGGGGCGACGCCCAGGCGCTGAGCATGGCGCTGATCACCGGGCTGGTCCTCAGCATCCTGGCGAACCTGATCCTGGTGGCCTGGGTCGTCTCGCGGGCCTGAAGGACCGTCCGCGATCCGGTCAACCGACCTCGAACATGAACTCGATCTCGACCGAGGCGTCGAGTGGCAGTGCGCTGACGCCGACCGCGGCCCGGGCATGTCGTCCCGCCTCCCCGAAGACCTCGACCATCAGATCACTGGCGCCGTTCGCCACGAGCGGCTGTGCGTCGAATCCCGCGTCGCTCTGGACGAAGACGCCCAACCGCACCACCCGGCGAATGAGATCGAGGTCGCCTTCCAGCGCGGATCGTGCGACCGCGATGCCGTTGATCGCACACCGCCGCGCCGCCGAAATCGCGTCCTCCACCGAGGTCGAGGAGGGGACCGCGCCGGTACTGGCGAGGAGTCCGTCCTCGAAGGCGAGCTGCCCGCTGACCACGAGCAGGTTGCCGGTGCGAACCGCCGGCACGTAGGAAGCGACCGGCTTCGGGGCATCAGGAAGGTCGATGCCCAGATCCTTGAGTCTGGATTCGATCGAATTCACCGTTCATCCTCCATCTGAGTCCTTGGAACGACGGTGCGGCTCGTGTCTGGAGCGGCCGTCACCCGGGCACCGGCCCAACGGCCTTCACCGGGCAGCGGGACCATAGCACGCGATTGAAGGTCATCATCCCCGTTTTTCGATGATTCAAGCGACTCCCTCACCTCGCTTCGAGATCAAGACGCGGGGCTGAAGAGGTCCATCTGGCCGAGGAGACCGAACGGCGGTTCAGGCTCGAATTCGGACCTAGTATCGAGCGCGGATGCGAAAATCTCCCCCGACAGACGCTCGAAAAGGTGGTTCAAGAGGACTTTTGCCGCCCCGATCGCCAATTGGAGGAACTTGACAGGTCCGACAGACGGAATATCCTTGTGGCGTCTGGTTCACAGACACCTTCGATACGGGCTGCGGCAGGTCCTTCATATTTCGAGCCTCCGGAATACATCCGGATCTCCGGCGTCATAATTCAACGCCGGTCACCACGCTCACCTGCCCTCATTCGCCGACTCACCTCGGCAATCATCCGCCGCCGCCCGAGACATACCGACCGAGCGACCCACTGAACGGGTCGTGGCTTTCCTGCAGTTGCTTCCGACTCTCCAACCGCCTTCATCGGCTGGAAAACGAGCCTGAAGCTCCCTCCGGACTTCCGAGGTCGGGCTCGTTTGCGGCTGGATCACCAACTCCACCCTGGTCAGGACCTCGAGAATCGAACTGATTCACATCCTGCCGGTCCCGGGTTCAGATGGTGATCGCGGGAATCGAACTTCTGCATCCACCTGATGCGGTTTCGAATCACGAGGGTCCTCCAACCGCACATTCCTACAGGCTCATCTTCGGGCCTTCCTTCCTTCCTCCCGCCCGGTCACGGTCGGTGGAACTCTGCTTCTCCGCTTCGGAGAGTCGTAGAGGGGAGTCCCGATTCATCGTGTTCATCGCGGCGTTCGTCTGATCGCCGAATTCCTTTTCAGGCTCCTGCTTCTTGGAGGCCCCACACATGCGAAAGCGCAACGGTTTCACCCTCGTCGAGTTGCTGGTGGTCATCGCGATCATCGCGCTGCTCATCGGACTTCTCCTTCCCGCACTCTCCCGCGCCCAGCTGGCCGCACGAGTCGTGAAGGATTCGAACCAGCAGGCCCAGATCCACAAGGCCTGCCTCATCTGGTCGAACGACGACCCCAACGGCTACCTGCCCTCCCCGGGCCGGATCAATCGCTTCACCGATCCCCGGATCGGCCGACAGCCCGGCTTCGGCCCCGAGAACTGGAAGAAGAACTCGACCGGTCACCTCTACTCCGCGATGATCGGCCAGGGCTACTTCAACGACGACATCGTCGTCAGCCCGGTGGAAGCGAACCCCGTGGTCGCGAAGTACGGCGACAACGCCGCGGATGATTCGATCAGCTACGAATACGGGGTCATCGACCCTGCGACCGACATCTACTGGATGGGCGACACCCCCGACCCGGTGACCGTCAGCCCTGGAACCAGCCCCCAGGGCGCGGCGAACCAGGTCTTCCTTTCGAAGATCAATCGCGCGGCTCCCTACGGCCGGTCACACTGCTCCTTCGCCCACCTCATGCTCTGCGGTGACCGGAAGACCAACACCTGGCGCAACAACCAGAACAGTTCGAAGCCCGTCTTCGCGACCCGTGGCACCAAGAACGGTGACACCTCCTCGGACGAGTATCGGAAGAGCTGGACGCTTCTCTTCATGGGCCCCGACACCGAGTGGCAGGGCAACGTCGTCTACAACGACAACCATGTGGAGTACAGCAAGAACTTCTTCCCGAGCAACGTCGCCTACGAATGTGGCGATCGCGAACTCGCGAAGGACAACATCTTCGCCGCCGAATTCGAGGACTGCAACACCTGGGAAGCCGGTGACACCTGGCTCGCGATGAACGAGATCGTCATCGAAGGCGCTCCCGGAGAACCCAAGTGCACCGCGATCTACGACGCGAAGCGTCCGAACTGATCTGACCCATTCCGTACAAGAATCTCCCGAGCGGAATCGACCCCGCTCACTTCAGAACATTGGAGTTCAAAATCATGCGAAAACAAAACGGCTTCACGCTCATCGAGCTGCTCGTCGTGATGGCGATCATCGCCCTCCTGCTCGGCCTCCTGCTGCCGGCACTCGCCAAGGCCCGTGCCTCGGCCCGCCAGGTGAAGGATTCGACGCAGTTGAACCAGACCCACAAGGGCTGGCTGATCATGTCGACCGATTACAACGACATCTTCCCCACCCCCGGGCTCGTCAACCGGTGCGGCAACACGCCCGGCAAGGGTCCGGAGGATCAGAGCGTGAACAGTCACGCCAACCTCTTCGGCGCGACCATCTCCGCGGAGTACGCCACGCCCCAGATCCTCGTGAGCCCGAGTGAGGCGTCGGCGAACGTCGCCATCGCCTCGACCTACGACCTCGAGTCGTACAGCCCGCCCCTCGACAAGTTCTGGGACACCAATAACTTCTCGAGGTTCAAGGCCGACCTTCAGCAGACCTGCAACACGAGCTACGGAACCTGCCTTCTCTACGGTGATCGCAAGTCCCGCCAGTGGCGGAAGTCCCTCGACTCCAAGTTCGCCGTCATCGGCAACCGCGGTGTCGAGAACTCGAGCTACGACGAGGACACGTACCTCGGCTCGAAGACGCTGCAGATCCACGGCACCCGCAAGGAGTGGATCGGTGGCATCTGCTACAACGACAACCACGTCGAACTGACGCGGACCTTCGCGCCGAGCACGCTCGCCCAGATCGACGACAACGGATTGATCGTCGAAGACACCCTCTTCGCCGAGGACATCGATCTGGACGGTGAAGGCGCCGACGTCTTCCTGTGCGTCACCGACACCGGTTCAGCGACCGGTGGCGACTGCCAGACGTTCAACTGGGAATCCGCCATCAGCTGGGACTGATTCCAGCCCGAACCGGCGTCGTCCGGCTTCAGAATTCGAAGCCACCCGTGGATCGTCCACGGGTGGCTTCCTTTTCGCTCGCGACCATCTCCAGCACGACGTCGGAACTTGACTCGCACGTCGACGAAACCCGGGTCCTATGATGATTCCCGATGCACCCGACGCGCTCCTCCCAACGTCATGCGATTGCTCGCGCCCGAGCAGGCGGGCTTGTCGCTTCCATGCTTCTGCTGCTGGGGCTGGTGGCCGAGGCCGCCCCGACCGGGCACCAGTCGGGGCCAGGCGGTCCCGTGGCGATTCCCGCCGGCCGGAAAGCCGAATCGGTGGCGATCCTGCCGATCCACGGCCCCATCGACGGGGTGACCACCCGCTCTCTCGAAAGACGACTCGCGGAAGCGACGGCCGACGGATGCGACGCCGTGGTCCTCGAACTGGACACGCCGGGGGGCGATCTGCTCGCGACGTACGACATCCTCGAACTGATTCGAACCCGGGCGCCGGCCAACACCGTCGCATGGATCCGTCCCAAGGCCTTCAGCGCGGGAACGATCATTGCGCTTTCGACCCGCGAGATCATCACCACGCCATCCGGCGTCTTCGGAGACGCCGCGCCGATCCAGGGACTGCCAGTGGTCGGACTTCGACAGCTTCCCGCGGCCGAGCGGGCCAAGATCGAAGCCCCGCTCCTCTCCGAAGTGGTGTACGACGCCCGCCGACAGGGTTGGGATGAGAAGCTGGTCCAGTCCTTCGTCGCGGTCGACGTGGAACTCTGGCTCATTCGAAACAGACGAACCGGCGACCGACTCTTCGTCGATGCGCCGGAGTACGAACGAATCTTCGGGGAGGCACCGACGTCGACCGGGCTCGCCCGGCTTCCCGCCGTACCGTCGAGGGATCCGCTGACCGGGCTTCTCGACACCGCGGATCCCGACGAGCCGATCCCCACCGCGAGCGAACGGGAGGAGACGATCGAATTTCTGCAGGATCTGCCGTCGCGAAGACCGACGCTGGGGCCCGAGGATGCGGCGGACTGGGTGCCTCTCGGCCAGGTGGTGACCCGGGACGAACTTCTGGTCCTCCGCGCCGATGAGGCCGCGGCCTACGGCTTCACCAGTGCGGAGGTCGCCGACGATCGGGAGCTTCTCGCGTTCTTCGGCGCGACGTCCGCGACCCGGTACGAGACCACCTGGTCGGAAGGACTGGTCCGGTTCCTGACCCTCTGGCCGGTTCGAGCGGTGCTCATCGCCGTCCTGCTGATCGGTTTCTTCATCGAGACCGCCGCGCCGGGATACGGGGCCTTCGGGCTCGTCTCCCTCGCCGCCCTCGGGCTGCTGCTGGGTGCGCCCCTGCTCGCCGGCATGGCGGAGTGGTGGACGGTCGCGATCGTTCTGATCGGACTGATGCTCGCCGCCTTCGAGCTGTTTCTTCTCCCCGGGTTCGGCTTCGCCGGTGTCGCGGGGGGAATCTGCATCTTCGTCGGCCTGGTGGGCACCTTCGTCGGTGGGCGGCCGTTCGACGACGGCGTGCGGGACGGGCTGGTGCACGGCCTGCTCGCGACGACCATCGGTTTCATCGGCGGCGGCGTCGGAATCTGGCTGCTCCTTCGGAACATTCCGCGACTCTCGTTCGCCCGTCGGATCGTCCTCGCCGACGCGGTTGGCGTGGGCATGGATGATTCCAACGGACGTCCCCTGCCGGCTCCCCCGCCCGCAATCGGTACCATCATTCCGACGGGAACCGAAGGCATCGTCGTCTCACCCCTTCGAACTTCCGGAAGAGTTCGCTTCGGTGACCGCCTGATCGACGCCCAGAGCGTCGGGGCCTACATCGACCGCGGCGCTCGCGTACGGGTCGTCACGGCGGACGACTTCGGCGTCAAGGTGGAGCGCATCGAACCATGACCGAGACCCTCGCGATCCTCGCCCAGACCCCGACCGACCTGCCACCGGACAGCTCATGGATCGTCATCGGAATCGGCCTCGGCCTGCTCGCCCTCGCGATCTTCGCGATCGAGCTGTTCNTTCCGACCGCGGGGATGCTGGGCATCCTCTGTGGTGCCGTGGTCATCGCATCGATCATCAGCTTCTTCTATCACTCCACCAGCGCGGGCGTCTTCGCCATCGTCACCTACATCGTGGCTAGCCCGTTCATTCTGGTCTACGGCGTGAAACTCTGGTCGGGAAGCCCCATCGGACGACGACTCATCCTCGGTGGCACCGAGACGGTCGCGACCCGAGGCCTCGACGAAGAGGAGGTGGCGGACGAACTTGCGAAGCATCGAGAGGCCGACCGCGAAGCGGCCGACGCCCTCATCGGCATGATCGCGATCGCGGTGACCCCGTTGCGACCGGTCGGGGTGATCCGCCTCGGCGGTCGCCGGATGGACGCGCTCGCGGAATCCGGCATCATCGATCAGGACACCGAGGTCGAGATCGTCGAGATCATCGACAACCAGATCAAGGTGCGTCCGCAGGATCCCACCACGGGGTGAGACGACGCCGGCCCTGGAACGAGTAGACTGACACGTAACTTCGAGAGGAATTCGAATGGNAACTTGGGAAATCGTCGCGCTGGCCGTCGCCGGCCTCTTCGCGCTCGTCGTACTCGCGATCTTCGGCCGCTTCGCGGGCCTTTGGGTCCAGTCGATCGTCTCCGGCGCTCCGGTCGGACTGCTCGACCTCTTCATGATGCGGCTTCGGAAGGTCTCGCCCGGCGTGGTGGTGAGCAACCGCATCACCGCGAAGAAGGCCGGACTGGAACTCTCCGCCGCCCAACTTGAGGCGCACTATCTCGCCGGTGGCACCGTCGAACGCGTCGTCCGGGCGATGATCGCGGCCGACAAGGCCAAGATCGATCTTCCCTGGGACCGCGCCACGGCGATCGATCTCGCCGGCCGCGACATCCTCGAAGCGGTTCGAACCTCGGTCGATCCCAAGGTGATCGACTGCCCCAGCACGCAGGGCACCCGACCCACGATCGATGCGGTCGCGGGTGACGGCATCCAGCTGCGGGCGCGAGCCCGGGTCACGGTGCGAACGAACATCGCCCAGCTGGTCGGTGGTGCGACCGAAGAGACGATCGTCGCGCGAGTCGGCGAAGGCATCATCTCCACCATCGGTTCCGCCGAAAGCCACAAGCGGGTGCTCGAGAACCCGGATCAGATCTCGAAGACGGTGCTTTCGAAGGGGCTCGACTCCGGCACCGCGTTCGAGATCCTCTCCATCGACATCGCGGACGTCGACGTCGGGACCAACATCGGTGCCCAGCTCCAGACCGACCAGGCCGAAGCCGACACCAAGCGGTACCAGGCCGAGGCGGAGCAGCGACGCGCCCTCGCGATCGCTCAAGAAGCCGAGCACAACGCGGAAGCGGCCAAGAACCGGGCCCTGGTGATCCTCGCCGAGGCGGAGGTTCCCAAGGCGATGTCCCAGGCGTTCCGTGATGGAAACCTCGGGATCATGGACCACTACCGGATGCAGAACGTGGTCGCGGACACCGCGATGCGGAACACGGTCGCGGAAGGTGACGAGAGCGGCGATGCCTGACCACCGGCGACGGTGTTCGGAATGTTCGAAAGACTGACGTCGCGAAGGGTGCGTGCATGCCGGTCCTTCATCTGGTCATCCCCTTCCTCGACGAGGAGGCGACCCTCGAAGAGGTTGTCTCGAAGGTCGAACGGGTGGACTGGCCCGCCAACTGGTCCGCCCGCATGATGCTCGTCGACGACGGCTCTGGCGAACCAGCACGAGCGGTGGCGGCCTCCCTCCAGAAACGTCATGACGGCGTCGAACTCCTCGCCCACGCCGCGAACCGAGGCAAGGGNGCCGCGGTCCGAACCGGTTTCAAGCACCTTCTCGATACCGCCTCGGACGACGATCTCATCGGCATCCAGGACGCGGACCTCGAATACGACCCTGCGGACCTGGTCCGATTCGTGCAGACCTTCGACCGGACGCCCGCCACCGACGCCGTGGTCGGCAACCGGTGGCTGGAGGTTCAGCCGAACGTGGTTCGAAGGGCTCACCGATTCGCGAACGGAATGCTGACCCTGACGTCGAACGTGTTCACCGGACTCCGGATCCACGACATGGAGTGCTGCTACAAGGTCATGCGGGTTCCGATGCTCCGTCGGATCCTGCCGGACCTCGACGAAGACCACTTCGGCGTGGAACCCCAGCTCGCCGCCGCGCTGGCACGCCACCACGCCTCCGTCGCCGAAGTCGGCGTCTCCTACGACCCGAGGAGCTTCGCGGAAGGCAAGAAGATCGGTCTCCGGGACGGATTCGAAGCGTTGTCCGCGATGATTCGCGAATGGCGTCGAAGCCGTCGCGCCACAAGGACGCCCCGACGATGAGACTGAGCGAGGAAGCCAGAGCGGGTCTGCCACGTGGATTCCGACTGGTCCTGCAACTCGTCGGCTTCGCCATCGGGCTCGGACTCGTCGTCTGGTGCGTCAAGGGCGCCTTCGAAGGCGGCGAAGACGGTTGGACCCGGATGAAGGAGGCGGACGGGGGACTGATCGCCGCGATGCTCGGTTGCTCGATCGCGAGTCTCATCGCGAACGGGGCGATCTTCTTCGCGACCATCCGCCCCGTGCATCGCGAGCGTTTTCTCGTGCTGCAGGGGGTCAATCTCACGGCGGCGCTCTTCAACTACGCGCCGATCCGGCTCGGCGTGATGAGCCGTTATCTGTACCACGTTCGAGTGGATCGCTTCTCGATCCTCTTCGTCACCGGCTGGATCGCCGTGGTCGCGATCGCGGTGGTCGGCGTGATGGGCGCCGCAGTCGGTGCGACGCTCCTTCAGCCCGAACCCGGGATCGCGTGGGCGTTGCTCTTCATCGCGCCCCTCGTGGCGCTCGTGCTCACGCTTCCGATCCTGGCCGGGCTTCCGATCGTTCGCCGCTTCACCCGCGGTGGCGAGGCGATGCTGACCGATCGAAGATGGATCGCGCTGGCCTTCGGGCTGCGAGCCTTCGACCTCGCCATGTGGGCGGTCCGGCTCGGCATCGCGGCCTCCATCCTCGGGATCGACCTCCCGCTCGGCGACGTGCTGCTGCTGGCGGTGACCGCCCTGGTGGTGGCCCTGAACCCGCTCGGAAGACTCGGATGGCGTGAGGCCGCGGTGGCGTTCCTGGCCGCGCGACTCGCGACCCCGAATCTCGACGCCGGCGAGCTCGATGCGACGTTCCAGCAACTGGCCCTGCTCGAGAGCGCGTCGGAGGCGATCGTCTCGATTCCGCTCGGACTGCTGGCCTTCATCTGGTGGATCCGCCGAGTCCGATCAGGCCGCGTCGAGGGCCCCACCGGACCGGAACCGAACCAGAAGTGAGGGTACGACGCCTTTCGAAGCACCAGGCGGCGTGCGAACGGCCTGGCCTTTCGACTGGAACTCTTGCCTCATTCCTGCCCCGCCCGGTTGACTAATCTTTTCGTCAACGTAGGATCGATGACGTTCCGCTCGGCGGAATCACCTTGATCATGCCGACTCAACGTCGACGACCCGCTCCAGGACGACCTTCATGCCAGCAATCTTCGCTTCCGTGACCCGCATCGATCGATTCCTTCCGATGGTGCTGACCGGTCTGCTCGCGTGCTGCCTTTCAGCCGAGGCATTCGCGCAGAAGGGACCGGCCGGGCCGCCTGCATCCCCCGAATCCGATCCCGAAAAGTTCCTCGCGGAACTCGGGGGTGACTTGAAGATGGCGGTGCGGGTGCAGGCGATGACCGGCGACGACGCGAAAGCGGTCTGGGAGGCGGTGTCGAGGCTGGTCGGTGAAGACAAGGAAACGAACGACGATGACGCGAAGGAGAACAGCGGCGGGCATCTCTGGTACGCGATGCGGGTACCCGAAGGCGGCGACTTCCGGACGCTGCTGCGACCGGAGTTCATCCGGCGGGACATCGATCTCATCGTGAACCGACTCGAACTCGACGACGCGACCGCACCCATCGCCGAGAGCATCCTGCTCGACTACGAAGATGCCTTCGAGATGGAGGCCTCGCGATTCCGCGAGTTGCTCGACCTCGGTGCGAGCCAGGTCGAGATCGCACGCCTCGAGCCGATCTTCCGGGCGGCTGATGCATCGAACCAGCGTGCCTTGGAATCCCGAATCGCCGATGGCATGGTCGAGCGTGGCGTGAGTGACGAGAAGGTCCGTGGCACCCTCGACTGGATCGACTCGCGGATGGCGGGCATGCGGACCCGGATCGCGATGCTGGAACCGATGGTGGAAAGACGTCGCGCCGCCATCGAACGAGCCGGTGGTGGCGTCGCCGCCCGCGGCGTGCTCGAGGCCATGAACCGCATGGATCAGAGGCGACGGGAACTCCGTGCCGCGACCGTCGAATCGATCGCCACCCTCATCGATCCGGCCATGGAGTCTTCATTCACCGATCTGCTCGACGAGATCAGAATCCAGCACGGCATGGCCGACTCCCGGATGGGCGGGGCCACCACGGACATCGTCGCCGCACTCGAGTCGATCGACGCGGCGCCGTACGAAGCGGCCGGACTGGAGGACGACGAGGCGGAGCTGCTGCGAGAGATCGCGATTTGCATCGACGCCCGGACCGAGGCGAGGATCCGACGCGAGAAACAGGCGCTGGAGCTCTCGATCGAAATGATCGAATCCGGTGGCGACGGCGACTCGAGGGTGCGGTCGCGGGTTCGAAACGCCGCGACCGCCGAGCTCACCGCCGAACTCGCGGTGCGGGATGCGATCCTCGGACGGATCGATCTGATCCGCACCCGCCTTGAAGATATCGACGCCGAATCGGCTGCCGCCTTCCTGAACGTCGCTCGTCGGACCGGCTTTCGAGCCCAGATGCGTTCCCGATGGTGCGAAGAGGCGACCGAATTCGCCTTGAAGCTCGAAGGTCTCGACGCGGAGCGCCTCGCGTCGCTCGCCGAGATCGACGCCGGGGTCCGTTCGCAGATCGCATTCCTTCGAACCACCGCGATCCAACGAAGGCTCGACAACGAGACGCGAGTCGCCCGCGCCATGGTCGAAGCGGTGATGGACGATGGCGTGGAAGCGAAGTCACTCGGGGAACAGGCCTGGCGAGAGCCCGGATACGAGGGTTTCGACCGACTGGACGACCAGGTCGAAGCCCAGTTGCTCGCGGCACTCGGCCCGGAATGGTTCGAGGAACTGCCGCGGCGTCCGGGACGCGACTGGGACGACGCCGGGAAGGATGGGGGCAAGGGCGGTGGCAAAGGCGGCGGCAAGGGTGCCGGGACGAATGAAAAAGGCGGGAGATCCGCCGGCGGTGCGAAGAACGGCTGAGTGACGGGACCCGGGTTCAACTGCCCGGATGCGAATGAAGAACCGGCCTCATCGACTGACCGCCGGTCTGAAATCCAATTCCACGCGATGCGGGTAGATTGCGAAACACCGATTCATTTACGACCCGATTCCATCTCGAGGAATTGACCTCCATGCACCAGAACCGCCAATCGCATACTCATCCTGAAGCCATGGGCATCCGGGGTGCTGCCCGGCGGCTCGCGCTCCTCGGATTCATCATCCCGGGGCTCGGATTGCTTTCCGCGGGATGCGGCGGCGACGCCTCGACGGCGCCCGAAGCCGAGCGTCCGGCGACCCCTTCCTCGCCTGCAACCACCTCCGATTCGGCCTCCGACGAAGTGATCGACATCTGGACCCCGGCCGCGATGGGCGAAGTCGCCACCCTCAAGGCGCGGCTCGCGACGGCGGGCGACCCGAACGCGCTCGATCCGACCTTCGGCGTCTCCGCACTCGAATGGGCCGCCGATTTCGGCAAGGCCGACGCGATGAAGGCGATCCTGGAGGCCGGGGGGAATGTCAATGTCCGGAGCCGTGAGCGTAGCACTCCACTGATCGGCGCCGCCTTCTTCGGTCGCCCCGAGTGCCTCAGACTTCTCCTCGAGGCGGGAGCCGATCCCAAGGCGAAGAACAAGGATGGCATCACCCCGCTCGATGCGCTCGACGTGCCGTGGGAGTTCACCCGAGGGGTCATCGAGTTCCTCCAGATACCGCTCGATCGCGAGGCGCTTGAAGCCGGCCGCCAGGCATGCCGACCGCTGCTCGAGGCCGCGGTGAAATGAACACGAACGACCGCGGAATCGCCGCCGCATCACCACCGCCCCCGCTCCTGACCGATCACCCGCTCCACCCACGGTCTCCCGGAACCGGTCGGTACCACGGACTCGACGTGATTCGAGCGACGATGATGCTGCTCGGCGTGGTGATTCACACCGCACTCGTCTATTGCGAGCCGCAGATCTGGATCTACGCGGATCCCGACCGGACCGAGTCCGCCGGTCTCCTCGTGCTGGCGATCCACATCTTCCGCATGCCCGCCTTCTTCGTGATGGCCGGGTTCTTCGGCGCCATGCTCTTCGATCGCCGTGGCCCCGGGGGATTCACGAGTCATCGCTACGACCGGATCGTGCTTCCCCTGGTCATCGGATGGTTCGTCATCTACCCGCTGCTCGCCTGGTCGATCAGCTTCGCCTTCACCTGGCAGTTCCTGCCCGCCGAATCACGGACCATCGGGCTCGCCTACGAGAAGATGTCCCTGAACGCGGACTTCGCCGACGCCGGCCCGATGCACCTCTGGTTCCTGTACTACCTCGTCTACTTCTATCTCGCCTTCGCGACGGCGACCTTCCTCCTCCGCCGTTTTTCGGGGCCGGTCGCCGGGTGGCTGCGTGCGGGATTTCGATGTGTGGCCCTCGGGCCGCTCCGCCTGATCAGACTTCCGATTCTGATCGTCGCGACGTCGCTGCTCATGCTCACGATGACGGAGCCCGGAATCGACACCGCCGAGTCCTTCTGGCCCGTCTGGCACGTGATCTACCTCTACGCCATCTACTTCGGGGTCGGCTGGATGGCCTTCGGCGACCGCGAGATCGTCGTGAGGCTGAAGGACTGGGCGTGGATCCGGCTCGGGATCGGCGGAACGCTCCTGATCTGCGCCGTGGGCATGGGGGTCGCGACCAGTCTCGCCGTGGCCGCCGAGGAGGGTAACGGGGAGGCGATGTTCATCGCGAACCAGTGTCTCCAGGCCACCACGTGCTGGGTCCTGATCCTGGGCATCACCGGGGTGAGCGAACGACTCTTCACCCGCGCGAACCCGATGGTGCGCTACATGGTCGACGCCTCGTACTGGATCTACCTGATGCACCTGCCCCTGACCATCTTCATTCCGGCCCTCTTCCGGGGCTGGAACGTGTGGGGCATCGTGAAGATGCCGGTCATGATCGTGCTGGTGACCGTCCTCCTGCTGGTCGTCTACCACGTCGCGGTTCGCGGTACCGCCCTCGGGGCCCTGCTGAACGGCCGGCGGTATCCGGTCTGGCCGTTCACGCGGGCCCGCGGGCCGGAACCAGCGCCGACGGAATGAGCGGGTCGCGATTCACCAGTTCGATCGGACGAGCCGGCGGAGGCCGTCGTCCGTCGCGAGATAGCGAAGCCGAAGCCGCTCTCCCATCGAACCGAGCCAGACCGCGCGGCCGGAGGCCCGATCGATGCGTCCCAGCGCCTCGCCGACCGAATCGAGCGTGACGGCCGCTTCGCCCACGCCGGCTGCATGGGCCCGGGCGAGCCAGCCGACGCATGCGAGATTGAGGGCGAGCGCCTGCACGCCGTCGGCGATGCTCCAACCGTAGTAGCCGCTTCCCCACGCCCGGCCTCCGCGTATCGTCGAGCGGAGCCACCGAACGACGAGATCCGAGATCGGCTCGGTACCGGGCACCTTCGGCAACGCCGCCACCGAATCGAAGCCGGCGGGAACGGCCCAACCACGGGCCAGCCCGGGAATCTCGCCGCGTCCCCGCGCGAACCGGCGACTCCGTCGCCACTGATCGAGCTTGGCCCCGAAGGTGGGCCGTGATTCGTCGTCGGTGAATCGCGGATCCTCGATCCGAGCGAAGACCGCCTGCCGAAGCTGCTTCCGCTGACCACGCCCCGGCGGATCGACGGGAAGGTGAAGAAGTTCGTCGGGGAGCGCCGAGACCAGAAGCCCGATGAGCTCCGTGATCCGTTCGCCCCGGACCTCCGAAAACGACGCGGCACCGATGCCCTGGGCGAGCCACGCGAAGCCGTCGAGCCGGATGGTCAACGGCACTTCGGCGCGGCCGAGCCAGCGGTCCAGTCCCGTCGTCAGGGCGTCGACTTCGGCGGGTTCGGCCCGCAGATCGCCGGCAAGCAACGGCGGGGCCACCGCGACCGATTCGGGCACTTCACGCAACGCCCGACGAAGGTCGTCCCGGTGCGACTCGAGCGTGGAGCCGCGATTCGCCCGCACGCTCTGGCAGGCGAAGTTGAGGCCCGCGCGGGTGCCGCCGGAGTCCGGTGCGAGATTGAATGGGAACAAGCGGCACGCGACCGGCTTCTCGTGAAAGCCGTACCGCGCGTGGATCGTGCAGAGCCCGTCCTCCTGCAGGAAGAGACAACCCCCGTCCGCACGCTGGCGGAGATAGCGCCGGCCTCGAAACTCGACCGTCACCGGTTCACCACGCTCCTCGGCCCATCCCTGGGCTTCGAGACGCTCGAGATCCTCGTCGCGGAGCTGGACGCTGAAGTCACGGCAGCAGTCACCGCACCCGTGACAGCTGTAGCGCTGATCGGTCAGGTCGAGGATCTCGAGCGGCACCCGTTTCGCCATGTCAGGATCGTTCCAGGGCCTCGATGAGCGGCGCCATCGCACGAGTGGCGACCCCGCGATGACTTCGGGCGTTCTTCTCGGCCGGCGAGAGTTCCGCGCTGGTGCGACCTTCGTCCGGGAGCAGCAGATACGGGTCGTAGCCGAATCCGTCACCACCCCGTGGTTCGAGGGTCACGATGCCGTCGAAGGTCCCACGGGTTTCGGCGAGCACCGTCCCGTCCGGCGCGGCGAGACACATCGCGCAGACGAAGCGGGCGGCGCGATCCGCCTCGGGAACCGCCCGAAGCGACTCCACGAGCTTTCGGTTGTTCGCCGCGTCGCGAACCTCACGTTCGCCTTCGACACCCGACCAGCGGGCGCTCCGGACCCCCGGAGCGCCGTCCAACGCATCGACTTCGAGGCCGGAATCGTCGGCAAGGGAGAAACGCCCGGTGGCACGGGCGTAGGCGATCGCCTTGATCCGCGCGTTCGCCTCGAAGGTCACGCCGTCCTCTTCCGGCTCCTCGGGAACCGTCGCGAGGTCGTCGAGACCGGTGACCCGGAGCCCGGACGAAAAACGAAACGAGCGGCAATCGACGTGTCTAATCATTTTCACGCGCGTTAT
>NZFT01000047.1 GCA_002690755.1 Phycisphaerae bacterium | reverse complement strand
CAGGATGCCATGGGGTCGACCGCCGGCGCCACCACAACCGCCTCCGCCTCCGCCTCCGCCTCCGCCACCGCCGCCACCACCGCCGCCGCCGCCACCGCCGCCGAAGCCGCCGCCGCCGCCGCCACCGCCGCCGAAGCCACCACCGCCACCGCCACCGCCACCGAAGCCACCACCACCACCACCACCGGCGCCACCCGACTGCAGCGAGCTGCTGAGGTCGAATTCAGGGGCGTTGTCGAAGTAGGGGACCTCGAAGAGGAGGTCGCGAATGTCGTAGACGATGGTCACGGTCTTCTTGCGGAGCGCTTCGTCACTGGAGATGACGACCACGCCGTCCTCCACCGCGAATTCCGGTCGGTCGAGATCGTCGCCGACCTGCTCGAGGATCCGCTGGAGGGCGGACTCCGCCGAGATCTGACCGAGTTCGAGATCGACTTCGGTGTCGGGACGAATCCCGATCAGGTCGAGCGCCTTCCAGTCCGGATAGATCTCCAGACCAGTGACGTTCTTCATGTAGGAGATGACCTGGTCGAGCGAGTTGTTCTTGAAGTTGACCGCGATGGAGCGGTCGAGTTCGGACATCGCACGACGGTTCTCTTCGGTCTCGCGGAAGCCGGCGGCGGCGTCACGACGGATCGAGAGCTGCGGCCAGTCTTCGGGATAGGCCATGAGACCGGAGGTCGAACGAGGGCCGGGGCCGCTGATGTTCGTGGCCGGGGGAATGGTCGCCTCGAGGTTCTCCTGGGTGAAGTGGCTCAAGGCGTAGTCACGACGACGAAGCGTCTGGGAGTACTCGCGGTAGACCCGACTCGTCGCGATCACGTCGCGAAGGGCGAGGGCGGCCGGGTTGTGGGGGTCGATGAAGAGCACGGTGTCGAGCACCTGGATCGCTTCTTCATACTTGAGTTCCATCTGGAGCTGACGCACCCGCTGGAGGCTCTCGTTGATGGTTCGCGCTCGCTCGGCCTGCTCCTTGCGACGCTCGGAATCGGCGGCTGATCGGGCTTCCTCCCGCTTCGCCTCGTCCTTGGCAAGACTCTCGAGCTGTTCCGCGGTCGCGATGCGATCGAGCATGGTGTCGATCTGCTTCATCATCGACTCGTACTGGTCGGCGGGAAGCACGCCACGATCCTGATCGACGCGGAGTCGCGCGGTCACGGCGTTTTCGCGTGCCTTGCGGTAGTCACCCTCGTCGTAGGAGGAGTTGGACCGCACCATGTCGTCCTGGAACTGCACCTTCAGCCGCTGGCGGCGGAGGGAGAAGTCTTCCTGGACGTTGTCGATCGTGGAAGCCTGGTCGAGCATGGCCTGAGCCTGCTTCAATCCGGCCTTCGCTTCGGTGTTGCCGGCATCGATCGCGAGGACCGAGGTCCAGGCATCGATGGCCTGTCGCCAGTTGGCCGACTGCATGGCCTTGCGGGCGGAGGCGATCGCATCCGCGAGCCCCTCGGCCGGCGTGCTCGCCGGCGGGGTGATCGCCGGACCACCGGCGCCCATCGCGTCGGCGGTGGACGGCGGTGCTTCGACTTCCGATTCCTCGGTCGCGACGGGATCATCCGTCGCCGTCTCGGAGGCGGGATCGGTCGCGGGTTCCGCGGGCGCATCCTGCATGGCCCAGGCCGTCGAGCCTGCGCCGATGAGCGTCGCCGTGATCACGGTCGCGGCAATGCCGCGGCCAAGTTCTGCGACCAAAGACCTCGAAAGAAATTCCATATCGATCACACTCCTCTGGGTGGTGTTGTGCGTAGTCGGGGGGCACATCACCCGACGGCCGGGAGACTTTCCTCGAGCCGTTGAGTACCAATTCATGTCTGCCGCTGGCGGCATGCTCCATCACCGTGGAGCAATGCGAGAGCGTACTTCGGCCCCTTGTCGACCGCAACCTGTCGCTGATCCGGACCACACGGATTCGAAGGACCCTGACACCATCGCGACGACTCGAAAAAAACGAGGGAGGGTTCCCTTTTTCGACGTGAACGCGTCCGCAGCGTCCGGCCTTGATACCCCATGTACGCGATAAAACCCGCCGCGGATCCGCCGCCCGGACGTCTTCAATCCCGACTGGAAGACCGAGGAGGCCGACACGAGCAGGGCGATGCTGGGGATGGGGTGGGTCGGCGGCGGGACGTCGATCCGACGCCCGGACGACGCGGATGGACTTCGGCCGGCTCCAGCGAGTCGGGTCAGGGGGTGACGAGCTGATCCGCGGGAGTCGTTCCGGGCCGAATCACATGGAAGTCTTTTTTCTGCAGGGGCTTCCGTGATCTCATCATTCGGACGAACGCGTCGAAGAGGTAGGCCGAATCGTGCGGTCCGGGGCTTGCTTCGGGATGATATTGAACGCTGAACAGCGGCCGTTCCAGGTGCCGGAACCCGGCCACGGTGCCATCATTCAGATGCCGATGCGTGACATCGCCGCCCACCGCCGCAAGTGACGCCTCGTCCACACAGAATCCGTGATTCTGGCTGGTGATCTCGACCTGGCCGGTCAGTTCGCACCGCACGGGCTGATTCGCACCCCGGTGACCGAACTTGAGCTTGTAGGTCTTCGCCCCGAGGGCGAGGGCCAGCAACTGATGCCCGAGGCAGATACCGAAGGTCGGAATCTGACCGGAGACCACCCGCAGCGTTTCGATCGTCGTTTCGACCGCCGCTGGGTCCCCGGGGCCGTTCGAGACGAAGAGACCGTCGACCTCACCACCGGCGAACGCCGCTTGAAGGACGGCGGCCGGGGTGTCGTGGGCCATGATCCGGACCACGCAGCCGCGTTCCCGGAGATTTCGATAGATGTTCCGCTTCGCCCCGCAGTCGAGGGCGACCACCACCAGCGGCCGATCCACATCCGCCCGTTCCGTGATCGCATGCGACCACTCGCCGAGGCCTTCGGTGAATTCACCGGGTTCCGTCGCACCCACCTCCGCGGCGAGATTCGAGCCGCTCATCGAGCCAAGCCCTCTCGCCCGAGCCACCAACGCCGCGTCGGAGACCGATTCGTCGGATTCGATCACGCCCCGCATCGCACCCTCGTCCCGCAACATCCGGACGATCGCCCGGGTGTCGAGATCCGCGAGGCCGGGGATTCCAGCCGTTTCGAGCCAGCGATGGAGATGGTCGTCGGCCCGATGATTGGACCGGACCCGGGAGTGGTCGCGGATGACGAATCCGGCGACGGCGATGGCGTCGCTTTCGAAGTCCTCGGAATTCACCCCGTAGTTCCCGATCTCCGATGCCGTCATCACCAGGATCTGGCCGGTGTAGCTCGGATCGGTCAGGGCTTCCTGGTAGCCGCCCATCGCGGTGTTGAAGACGACCTCGCCGGCGGACGCGACGGATGCCCCGAACCCCCGACCCTCGAAGACCGCACCGTTTTCCAGGGCGATTCGAACGCGGCGGTCCGAACCGGGACCGTCATCGAGCACGTCATATCCACCGTGAATGACCATCGATGGGAAGTGTAGCGACCCCCCCCGCGAATTCGGCCGACGGACGCCCATCGGACCGGAAGTCCACAAACCGCCCGCAACGCGGAATCCGCTGGATCGAGCCGTACACTCGCACTGTGAGCGATCTCTTCGATCCACCGCTGGTTCCTGACCGATTCATCCGCGTCGCGGTGGAACGCGCCGTCGACCGATACCCGGGCGGGCTCCTCTATAGCGTTCCAACCACTTGCGAGACCGTCCGCACCGGGCATCGCGTCCTCGTGCCGCTCGGGCTGGGAAACGCCGAAGTTCCCGGGACGGTCGTCGACCAGCTCAACGCGGAGGCGCTGGCGGAGGACGGCGTCGCGGTCGATCGCATCAAGCCGATGATCCGCCGGAGCGACGATCTCCCCGCACTCCCGGGCGAACTGCTCGAGCTGGCCCGGTGGATCGCCTCCTATTACGTGTGCCCGATCGGCATCACGCTGGCCAATCTCGTGCCGGCCGCCGTCCGAAAAGGCGTGGGGACCGCCACCCGCCTGCTGATCAGCCCGCACCCGACGCCACCGGACCCGCGACCCCGGCTGGGCTCGAAACAGCGGGCCGTGCTCGACGCCGTGCTGGCGACGCCCACCGAGGACCTGCCGATCGCGTCCAACGATCTCGCGGAGCGAAGCGGCGTCGGCGGCACCACCACGATCCGACGTCTGGCGGAACTCGGGCTTCTTTCAATCGAGATCGTCACCGTCGTCGAGGCCCGCGCCCGGGCCGGAAGTGGTCTCGACGACCGTGAAGTCCAACTCAATCCCGGCCAGCAGGCCGCGGTCAAGGCGATCGGTGACCATCTGAGCGGTGGTTTCTCGAGCCACCTTCTTTTCGGCGTGACCGGGAGCGGCAAGACCGAGGTCTACCTTCGACTCGCCCGCCAGGTCCTCGACGCAGGCCGAAAGGTCCTGTTTCTCGTTCCCGAGATCGCCCTCACCCCCCAGACCACGGCGCGGGTGCTCGCCCGTTTTCCCGGCGCCGCCGCGGCCGTGCTTCACTCGGGACTCACCGCCGCCCAGCGACATCGCGAGTGGCGGCGAACCGCCGACGGCGAGGCGACGATCATTCTCGGGGCCCGATCCGCGGTCTTCGCCCCCATTCCGGATGGTGAACTCGGACTCGTGGTGGTCGACGAGGAGCACGACGCCTCCTACAAGCAGGATCAGGCCCCCCGCTATCACGGGCGCGACGCCGCGATCCGTCGAGCCCAGCTCGCGGACTGCCCCGTGGTCCTGGGGTCAGCGACCCCGGCCCTCGAGAGCTGGCACAACGCGACCAAGGCCGGCCGCAGCCATCTGCACCGACTGCCCGAACGGGCCCCGGGGCTGTCACTCCCGAAGATCGAGATCGTCGACTTCGCCGAGGAAAGACGACATCTCGAGCGAGGCGGTGCCCGACTGCTCGGCCCGCGTCTGAGTGGTGCGATCGGCCGAACGCTCACCGCCGGTGGACAGGTCATCCTCCTCCTCAATCGTCGCGGATACGCCAACTACATCGCCTGCCCCGACCATCGATGCGGCTGGGTCATGACCTGCACCGACTGCGACGCCGGCATGATCTGCCATCAGGCGGCCGGTACCGCGACCCGGGAACGGTGGGTCCGGTGCCACCACTGCGACGCCCAGCTCCGGCTCCCCCCCACCTGCCCCCTCTGCAGCAAACGTACGACGGTGTTCGGCCTCGGTACCCAGCGGGTCGAGGAGGACCTCGCTCGACTTCATCCGGACCTCGCCCGGGCCGGCGCGATGGTCCGAGTCGATTCCGATGCGATGGGCACCGCCGACGACTTCCACGACGTCCTCGAACGCTTCAGGACCGGCGAGATCCGGCTGCTCGCGGGAACCCAGATGATCGCCAAGGGGCTCGACTTCCCCGGCGTCAGGCTGGTCGGNGTGGTGAACGCCGACACNGCGCTCAACATGCCCGACTTCCGNGCGGGNGANCGNACNTTTCAACTGGTNTCCCAGGTCGTCGGCCGATGNGGCCGCGGCGGGTCGGCGGGNACCGCGATCATCCAGACCTTNCAACCCGACGCACCNGCGATCCGACGGGCCGCCGAGCACGACTTCGAGGGGTTCGCGGAGCGGGAACTCGGCGACCGGAATCGATTCGGGCTTCCGCCGGCCCGCCGGATGTGCCGGATGGTCGTCCGGGATGGTGGCGAGACGGCGGCGATGCGTCACGGCACCGAACTCGCGGACCGACTCCGGACGCTCGATCCCGGATCGGACGTGGAGATTCGAGGACCGATCCCCTGTTCGATCGCTCGGATCGCCGGGCGATATCGAGTGCAGGTCGAGACCCTCGCGAAGGACGCCGGCACCGCCTCCCGTTTCCTCGCTCGAGCCCGGGTCGGCGGCGTCTTCACCGGCCCGCTCGCGCTCGGCGAAGCGGTCGCGATCGACGTCGATCCGACGAGTCTCATGTAGGTCGGATCANCCCCGCGATCCGAAGGTCCCGAAACCCGTCGAACCTTGCAATTGCCCCTTCTTCCGGACCCGGATCTCCGCCTTGATCGGATAGAATCCCGGGATGGAATCACCGCGTCGATCGAACGGCCTCCGCGCCGTTCCGACCGTCGCCTCGCCGTCGCCGGTTCGAAGGGTCTACGCATGTCGCTGAACGGCTGGAACGCCGAATTCGTCGAGGAACGCTACCGCGAGTGGAAAGCCGATCCCGAGTCGGTCGAAACGGACTGGCGACGTTTCTTCGAAGGCTTCGAGCTTGGCGCCGCACGCCCCGAATCCGGCGAGACCGCCGTCGCCCATTCCCTGCAGGGAAAGGTCGATTCGCTGATCTACCACTACCGCGACATCGGCCATCTCGCGGCCGACCTCGACCCGCTCGACCGCAACCGCCCCTTCCCCGAGAACCTCACGCTGGAGAGCTTCGGCCTCGGCGACGAGCACCTCGACGAGACCTTCGATCCCGGCGTGCTTCCGCTCGAAAGTCCCGCGTCCCTCCGCGACATCATCGCGCTGCTCGAGGCGACCTACTGCCGCCACATCGGCGCCGAGTACATGCACATCCAGGATCGCGAGAAGCGGCGCTGGCTGCAGAAGCGGATGGAAGGCGTCTCCAACCAGCCGCCCCGNAGCGACGAGGANCGGATCCANCTNCTNGAGACGCTNGCGTCCGCGGANGCNTTCGAGACNTTCCTCCAGACCCGATACGTCGGCAAGAAGCGATTCGGCATCGAGGGCGGCGAGTCGCTCATTCCGCTGCTCGACACCNTCATCGAACTCGCGCCNGCCAACGGNATCAANGAATTCGTGATGGGCATGTCCCATCGCGGNCGNCTCAACGTNCTCTGCAACATNCTCGGGAAGACCTACGGNCAGCTCTTCACGGAATTCGCGGAGAGCTGGGAAGAGGACTTCATCGCGGGCACCGGNGACGTGAAGTACCACGGNGCCTACTCCGGCGATCGNACCACCCGNAGCGGCCAGAAGGTCCGNCTCGCCCTCGCCGCGAANCCCTCCCACCTCGAATTCGTGGATCCGATCGTGCTCGGCCGTTGTCGCGCCAAGCAGCGACTCCGGGACGACGAGGCCCGCGAGCAGGTCGTCCCGCTGCTGATGCACGGCGATGCCGCGTTCGCCGGCCAGGGCATCGTCGCCGAGTGCTTCAACATGATGAAGCTCGACGGTTACACCGTCGGCGGCACGCTCCACGTGATCGTCAACAACCAGATCGGTTTCACCACCGAACAGACCGACNCCTTCAGCGGTCGCTACGGCACCGACATCGCCAAGATGATCGACGCGCCGATCTTCCACGTGAACGGCGACGATCCGGAAGCGGTCGCCTGGGTCGCCCGACTCGCGGTCGAATACCGGCAGGCGTTCCACAACGACGTGGTGATCGACATGTGGTGCTACCGACGACGCGGCCACAACGAGGCGGACGAGCCGAAGTTCACCCAGCCGGTGATGTACGACCGGATCAAGGCCCAGCCCTCCGTCGCGAAGACCTACCGCGACCAGCTGGTCGCCGAGGGGATCGTGGNCGAAGGCCGGTTCGTCGAGATGCAGGCGGCGTACATGAAGGTGATGGACGAGGCCCAGGCGAAGGCCGAGGCNCAGCCCGAAGACCCGCGGATCGAGGCGTTCGGCTCGCTCTGGGAGGGGCTCACCNACGAGTACGACATCACGTCGATCGACACCGGCATCGACCGGGCCACGTTCGACGAGGTCTTCGAAGGCATCGAGCGACTTCCCGAGGGATTCGCCCATCACAAGACGCTGAGGCGGGGCTTCGAAAACCGTCGCAAGCTGTACGCGAGTGACGAGATCGAATGGGCGACCGGCGAGGCGCTGGCCTTCGGAAGCCTCCTCNTCGAAGGNCATCCCATCCGGCTGACCGGNCAGGACGTCGAACGCGGCACCTTCAGCCACCGTCACATGGTGGTGCACGACCAGAAGACCGCCGCGCGNCACATGCCGATCAACGAGATCCGCGANGGCCAGGCGAAGTTCTGCGTCCACAACAGCCCGCTCACCGANCAGGCNTGTCTCGGATTCGAATACGGCTACTCCCTCACCGATCCCCGGATGCTGATCATCTGGGAGGCCCAGTTCGGCGACTTCGTGAACGGCGCGCAGGTGATCGTCGACCAGTTCATCGCNTCNGCGGAGAAGAAGTGGGAGCGGTCCTCGGGCCTCGCCCTCTTCCTCCCCCACGGAAACGAGGGCCTCGGACCGGAACACTCCTCGGCGCGACTCGAACGGTTCCTGCAGCTCTCCGCCGACGAGAACATGGTGGTCTGNTCCCCCACGCGGGCGTCGCAGATCTTCCACCTCATCCGTCGGCAGATGAACCAGCCGTTCCGCAAGCCCCTGATCGTGATGTCGCCCAAGAGCATGCTGCGTCTTCCGGCGTCGCGNAGTCCCATNTCGCGATTCCTNACCGGCGGCTACGTCAACGTCATCGACGACACCCGCTTCGAGGAATCGGGCGGCGATCGTGATGCGGTGCGACAGGTGATCCTCTGCGCGGGCAAGGTCTACTACGACCTCGCGAATCGCCGGGACGCGATCGACCGCAAGGACGTCGCCATGGTCCGGCTCGAGCAGATCGCACCGTTCCCCGCGGGCGACGTCAAGCGGATCCTCGATCGCTATCCGAACCACGAGACCGTCACCTGGGTCCAGGAGGAACCGCGGAACCACGCNGCGTTCTACTTCGTGGATCGATCCATGCGGGAGATGCTCGAGATCGAGATCGAGGACATCACCCGGGTCGCGAGTCCGAGTCCCTCCGGCGGCTCGACCGCGATGCACGAGCAGGAACAGCAGGAGATCGTGCTTGCGGCGATCGACGGCGGCCTCGACCGGAAGACCCGCGGCGCTGCCGCGTCGAAGAAGCGGACGTCCGACAAGCGCGACGCCCGTAAGACCTCGCGTACGAACTGATTCGATCCATCACCGCCGTCGGTCACGCGACCGAACGGCCCAGTCCCGCATCGATCCTCCGCATGAGGATCGATCCCCAGCAAAGGGCGACGCCTACCCATGAGCGTGGAAATCACCATCCCGAGCCCGGGCGAATCGATCTCCGAAGTCACCGTCGGTACCTGGATGAAACAGACCGGCGACTGGGTCGACAAGGACGAGATCCTCCTCGAGATCGAGTCGGACAAGGCGACCCTCGAGATCACCAGCCCCGCGTCGGGCGTGCTCGCCGCCACCGGCGAGACCGGCGCCGAACTCGCGGTGGGCGTCGTGATCGGCAGCATCGACACCGATGCCGAGAAGCCCGCGGGCGGCGCTGCGGCCCCGGCGACCGAAGCCGAGCCCACGGCGGCTGCCGCACCCGCCGAGACCGCGGCCGCGCACGACGACGTGAAGGCCACCCCGGTGGCGAAGAAGCTCGCCGCGGACGAAGGCATCGACCTCGGAACGCTGAAGGGATCCGGNCCNGCCGGACGCGTCACCAAGTCCGACGTNCTTGAGGCGGCCTCCGCCAAGACCGCCGCACCGGCACCCGCGCCCGCCGCGGCGGCCGCCGCACCGGCGGTTCCAGCGCCGACCGCCACCCCGACCCCCGTTCCGATCCCCACCTCGAACACCGCCCCCGGAAGCCGGGAGGTCCGCCGCGTGCGGATGACCAAGCTTCGGCGCCGAATCGCGGAACGACTGGTCGAAAGCCAGCGGACCGCCGCCACGCTGACGACCTTCAACGAGGTCGACATGACCCGGTCGATGGCGATCCGCAAGCAGTACAAGGAAGCCTTCGCCGAGAAGCACGGNGTCGGACTCGGCTTCATGAGCTTCTTCGTCAAGGCCGCGGTCCAGGCCCTGCAGAACCAGCCGATCGTGAACGCCTCGATCATCGGTGAAGAGATCGAACACCACGACTACATGGACGTGGGCGTCGCGGTGGGCACCGACAAGGGCCTCGTGGTCCCGGTGTTGCGGAACGCCGAGGGCATGTCCTTCGCCGAAGTCGAAGCCCGCATCAAGGACTTCGCGGTCCGGGCCCGGGCCGGAAAGCTTTCGGTCGACGAGATGACCGGCGGCACGTTCACCGTCTCGAACGGTGGCGTCTACGGCTCGATGATGTCGACGCCCATCCTCAATCCCCCGCAGTCCGGCATCCTCGGGATGCACGGCATCAAGAAGCGGGCGGTCGAGGACCCGGACAACCCCGGGACGATCGCGCTGCGTCCGATGATGTACATCGCGATGAGCTACGACCACCGGATCATCGACGGCACCGAAGCGGTGACCTTCCTCAAGACGATCAAGGAATGCGTCGAGGCGCCGGACCGGTTGCTGCTGGACCTGTGACCGAGGCGGATACGGACACCATCCCTTCATGCCCTTCATGCCCTTCATGCCCTTCATGCCCTTCATGCCCTTCATGCGTCCGCGTCGTCCCGACGTCCCACGGCTACGAGTGGAGCGACCTTCTGGCGCATGACCAGCGCATGCGGCGATTCGCTCGACCACTGTGGGTGATGAGCTGGATCGCGGCCGCAGGCTTCGTCCTCCTGCTGACTGGCATCACCGTCGGCGTTCCACTCCTCGCCTACGTCGGCCTCGGAATGGGCGGGGGACTCCCCACGCTGGTCATGTTTTCCATGGGGCTCATCCAGTTGAGCCGGAATCCGTCCTCGGTGATCGGTAGCCCGACCTCGACCCCCGTCACGCCGGATGACGCCGTCCTTCCCGCCTGGTCACCCACCACCGACGCCGACATCCTCAAACGCCTTGAGACGATCGTCGAGGAAGACGGATCGGCGATGGATTTTCATGCGGTGGTGGATGGCGGCACCTGGTCGAAACTCGAACGGATTCAACTCCTCCCCGATCTGCTGGAAGAGGAACCGCTGGTTCACGGTGCATGGCGATCGTGGCGCCCGGAATCGATGATGCTCCTCCTCCTCGTCGCGAGCTTCCTGGTCGCGACTTCGAACCTGTCATGGCTCTTCGGGGTCGGGGTGTCTCCCGTCTCGTACATCTTCTTCTACCCCGTCATGCTCTTCACCGCGTTCTTCCGCACCCCGATCTTCTCGGGGATCAGTCGGGCCTGGTCCCACGTGATACCTCGATTCACGATGGGCACGGGGTTCCTTCGGACCCGCGGCAAGGGACGGGTGATCCGGACCGACCAGTCGATCCTGTACGTTCGCCGCATGATGAGCCCCGGGGGCATCGAAGATCGGATCATGGTCGATCTGGTCGGCGTCCCGGTCCGTCGCCTCTACTACGATGGTCCCGATGATCCCGCCTTCGTCGATCTCTGGCGACGCTGGGTCCATCCGAATCCACGTCCCGAGCTGGCTCCGACCGCCTCCCCGACCTGACGCCGGCGAGCAGACCCGGAATCGACCTGCGACACTGCCGCGGTGTCCGCCTCCCCCCCGACATCCCCTGATCCACCGATGCCTGATCCCGGCCACGCCCCCGTCATGCCGGAGGCGATCCTCGCCCAGCTTGCGGTCCAGCCCGGCGAACTCGTCCTCGACTGCACCGCCGGCCGCGGTGGCCACGCCGCCCTCCTCGCGGCCGAAACCGGGACCGAGGGCAGCGTCTACCTCTGCGATCTCGACCCCGGAAACCTTGATTTCGCGGCGGCACGGGTGAGGGCGGAGACCGGCGTCCCGACCGTTCCCCTTCAAGGATCCTACGTCCGCGCCCCCCGCGATCTTCGCGGCGACGGCATCGCCGTGGACGCGGTGCTCGCCGATCTCGGCTTCGCCAGCACCCAGGTCGATGATGCCGAACGAGGGTTCTCCTTCCTCCGGGACGGCCCCCTCGACATGCGGATGGATCCGACCGGGCCGGTCACCGCCGCCGATCTCCTGGCCGGAAGCGACGAACGCGAGCTCGCCCGCATCATCCACGAGTACGGCGAAGAACCGCTGTCCCGACGCATCGCGCGAAATATTGTCCGAAAACGAGCCATCGATCCGATTGCTAGTACGGCGGATCTCGCCGGACTCGTTCGTGATGCCTACGGGCAGCGTGCCGCGTCGAGCCGACTCCATCCCGCCACCCGCACCTTCCAGGCGCTCCGAATCGCGGTCAACGACGAATTCGGCGCCCTGGACGGCCTGCTTCGGCAGGTCCTCGAGGCCGCGGAGGCGATCGGAGCCGGCCAGCCGACCTGGCTTGCTGATGGTGCGAGGGTGGCTTTTCTCACCTTCCACAGTCTCGAGGATCGACGGGTCAAGCGAGCATTCGCCGAACTGGACCGACGCGGCCTCGGAAAGGCACCGGCACGGATGCCGATCCTGCCCTCCGAGACCGAGATCGCGATCAACACCAGATCGCGATCGGCAAAGCTTCGAGTCGCCGTGGTGGGCGACCGTGCCGAACGGGCCTGAGGTTGCGGACCTCACCCGCGCGGGAAGCGGATTGAAACAACGGCGGCCCGCGAGGTCGCCCCGACAGCAGGGACGCTGACCACACATGACCCGAGATCACAAGCTTGCACTGGTGGTCGGCTTCGGCCTGATCCTCTTCGTCGGAATCCTCGTGACCGACCATCTCTCGGCCACCACGCAATCGGACGATCTCCTGCCGCAGAATGCGGTCACCAGCGACTGGAATCAACCACTCACCCTCGCGGCCACGCCCCGTGCCCCGTTTCGTGATCAAGCGGTCGCACCGGCCGCGCCCCGAACCACTCCGATCAGGAACGAATCGCGGCCACGGGCCGCGGAAGTCGTTCTCGAACCCGAGATCAGCATCGAACCGGACCCGATCGTCGAGCGACCGGCGACTCAAGCCCCGGAACGCGTCGTCCACGTGGTGCGATCGGGCGAGACGCTTCAGGACATCTCGAAGCAGTACTTCAAGACCGTGCGACGCTGGAAGCAGATCGCCGATGCCAATCGCGGCGTGCTTCCCAACCCCGATCGGCTCCGATCCGGCATTCGCCTCGTGATCCCCGACCCTTCCGTCCGCACCGATGATCGCCGGGTCCGCGAGGTCGCGGACGCTCGCACCTACACCGTCCGTGCCGGCGACTCGCTCAGTTCGATCGCCGGGCGTGAACTCGGTGATGCCCGTCGTTATCCCGAGATCAAGCGGCGAAACCGCTTGAACGGTGACTCCCTGCAGCCGGGACAGAAGCTCCAACTCCCCGATCGCTGAACGACCTTCGACAGGGTTCGAACCACTCCATGTTCTGGAAGCTGATCCTCATCGTCCTCACCCTCGGCGGCACCGCCTGCGGTCTGCTGGTGCTTCGCCAGCAGGAACGCGACGTCTTCGCCACCCAGACCGTGCTACGACGCGAGATCAGCCGATTGGAACACGACCTCCAGGCGAAGGCGCTCCGAATCGCGGAGCTGACCCGACCCGAGGTGCTTCGAACCTATCGGGACGAGTCCGCGGCGGTCCGCGGCGTCTCCTGGAAACCACTTCCCTTCGCCCCCGACTTCCGAAGGTCCGCGATCCGACCCGAAGAATCGGAGCCGACGTCGACTCGAGAATCGAAGGATGCGGCGGGCGCCGTCCCGACCTCGCCGCCGCGCGACTTCGCCGCCGCCGTCGATTCGGCCGGCGACCCCACGCTCGAGCCGGACCTCGAACCCGGCGTCGACATCGACAGGGTCGGGAGTTGATCCGGATGCATCGAGCCGACGAGCCGACCGAGGATCCCGCGCCGACATCGACTTCCGACTCGATTCGATCCCGAGGCGACCGGATCGCGAAACTCCTGCTCTGGGGAACCACCGCACTGCTCGCGACGGCCTTCCTTCGCACGGTCCAGCTGCAGGTCTGGCCGGACGAGACCGTCCTCTCCCTGATGGGTCGTCGTCACGCCACCGTGGCGGAGATCCGACCACGCGGGGACATCTATGATCGAAAGGGCCGGCTGATCGCGACCACGGTGCTCGGTCACGATCTCGGGGTCGATCCCAAGTTCCTGATGGATGCGGCCGACAAGGTCACCAACGACGCCGGCGAGCCGATCGCCAATCCCATCGCCTGGCTCGCCGAGCTGGTTTCGATGCACACCGGTATCGACCGGGAGATGCTCGAAGATCGGCTGGGCCCGGAAATCATCGTCGACGTGGCCGCCCTCATGCGCACCGCCGCGGAACACGGCGAAGAGGATCCGCTCACCCCACTCGCGGCGGCCGTCGCCCGAACCACCGGAATGGATCGAGCCGACGTCGAATCGATCCTCTTCAACGACCTCGACGCGACCAGGGTGGTGCTCGCGGGCCCTCGTGATCTCCGCGCGAC
Source organism: Phycisphaerae bacterium (assembly GCA_002690755.1). Lineage (GTDB taxonomy): Bacteria > Planctomycetota > Phycisphaerae > Phycisphaerales > SM1A02 > UBA12014. The sequence goes on along the minus strand of NZFT01000047.1, from coordinate 3,772 downwards.
GAATCTCCGTGACTTCCGGGCGACGCTTCCGGATGCGGTGATCCTCGAAGGGCTCGACGACCGGTACGTACGGCTGGCTCGGGCGGAGGATCTCCGTGACGTCGATCTCGCGATGCTTCGTTCGGAACTGCCTCCCGGCGTGGTGCTCACCGCACGTCCGGAACGAAGATTGAACACCCGGACGCTCGCCTCATCCCTCGTCGGATCCGTCGGCGCCTACGAACCGCCGAACGCCCGCCTCGGAACCGAAGGACGGCAACGCGGCCGCTCCGGCGTCGAGCACGCCCGCGACGGCCGCCTCAAGCAGACCCGCGGGCGAATGACCTATCAGAAGGACGCCCGCGGTCGGGCGACCGAAGTCCGGGACGGCGACTACATCCCGGGCGACGATGGACACGACGTCGATCTTTCGATCGACCTCGTGATCCAGCGGATCGCCGAGACCCGACTGGCCGAAGCGGTCGCGGCCCACCACGCCGTCGGCGGCTGGATCCTTGTCGTCGATCCCCGGACCGGTGACGTGCTCGCCGCCCACGACATCCTCGACAACGCCGAGGCGCGACGTCGCGGCCCCACGATCTGGCCTCCGAACGCACTCGATCCCGCCCGGGACGAACTCGGCGCAGCGCACGCCCGCAACCGGGTCTGGACCGACGTCTACGAACCCGGATCCACGTTCAAGACGATGTTCTGGGCCTGGGCGGTCCAGCGCGGGCTCGCGAAGCCCGGAGAGACGATCGCCGATCGATCCGGCCGCACCACCCCCGGCGGTGGTTTCACCACGTCCGGCCTGTCCTTCTCCTTCCCGGGGGAACGTGGAAACCGACGGGTGCGGGACGCCTACGGCAAGTCGAAGTCGGATTGGTCGACCTGCCTCGAGAAGAGCCTGAACACCGGCATGGCGATGGTCGCGCTTCGCATGGCGGAGGACGACCGAAGGCGAGGGCTCGACATCGGCGCCGGCATGCACGAGATGTTCCGAGGTTTCGGATTCTCGTACCGGACCGGCATCGACATGGGCTCCGCCGAACAGACCGGCCGCATCACGCCCCGATTCATCACCGACCCCCGTTCCGGTGAACGCAAGCGGACCTGGTTCCCGCTGTGGAGCCAGATCACCGTCAGCTTCGGCCAGGAGATCGCGGTCACCCCGCTCCAGATGATCCGGGCGTACTGCCCGATCGCCCGGAACGACGGCCGACTGCCGGCCCTCCGACTGATACGACCGACGACCCCCGGCATCCAGGCGGTCCCGACCTCGCAGGTGCTCGATCGCGAGACCGTGATGAAGACCCGAACCGTGCTTCGCCGGGTGGTCGAGAACGTCAATCGGAAGTTCGAACGGCCCGAACGGGGCTACGAACTCTGGGGCAAGTCGGGCACCGCCCAGCGGGTCCGGTACGTCGCGAAGACGGGCGCCGCCACCGGCGAACGCACCTGGACGCCGGACGGCTACTGGGACCGCGACGTCCACGGCACCGGACACTACAACTCGAGCTTCATCGGGGCCGGCCCCTTCGAGGATCCGAAATTGATCGTCGCGTGCTGTCTGGAGGATCCCGACGTCGCGAGCGGGCTCAACATCGAGATCAACAACGGCCGCGGATACTACGGAAGTTCATCCGCCGGCCCCGTGGTGCTCGACGTGCTCGAGGCCTCGCTCGAGTATCTCGGGGTGCGTCCCGACGTCGATCCGACGATCGTCGCCGCCGAGGATTGAGACGCGGTCTCGCACCCGACGCCCATGATGAAGCATGATGAAGCGCGATGAAGCATGACGAAGCACGGTCGATCACCGCCGTGCTGCTGCGACCGCTCCATTTCCAACGTCAGGCCGGATCGGCGTCCGGCTTCTCCACCGTTTCCACGGTGGAGTCTTCAGAAGATGTTCCACCACCCTCTTCGCTCGCCTGCATCATCCATCGGTGCCGGAGCGCGGCCTTCGTGGCGGTCGCTCCAACCAGGCCGAAGAACACGATCGCCACCCCGTAGACGAGAAGGTATCGCGCGAACCCGAACGCCACCGCCGCGGCGAGTCCCACCCCGATCAGAACGAAGACCAGGTCGATGAGGTAGAGGACGACGACCGCCTTCTTCACCGACTTGAAACTTCGAAGCAGGATGTGATGGATGTGATTCCGATCCGGTACGGACATCGGAAGACCCGCCAGCTTGCGTCTGAGGATGGCGAGAACCGTGTCCATGATCGGCAGCGCGAAGATGATCAGACCCGCGATCACGTAGTGCGTCTGCCCTTCGCTGCCCAGCGAGAGAATGATGACCGCGCAGAGATAGCCGAGGAGCAGACTTCCGGCGTCTCCGAGGAAGATGACCGCCGGATTGAAGTTGAACGGCAGGAAACCGAGACAGGCCCCGAGGATCGCGAGCGAAAGCACCAGTCGCGGCCCGGCGAGCCAGTCGACCTGTGGCGTGGCCCGATACTCGAGGTAGTCGTCCATGAGGGAGCTGTCGTTCTCGTCCCAGACGCCGTTTCCGTCGAGATCCGGGCTCGAGAGCACGAAAGGTGGATCCTCGTCTGGAAGCATGCGCTCCCAGATCACCTGTTTCTCCGCCTGACCGTCACGGGCCCGCATCTCCTCGAAGGCCGACATCTCGATCGCCGTGTCGGCCGCGGCGACGGACTCGCGATGGTCGACGATCATGAGCATGATCGAAACCGCGACGAAGCCGATTGCCATGATTCCGACCGAACCGGAAAGAAGACCGTCGAGACCGTCGATCAGATTCGCGGCGTTGCACGCGCCGAGCACCAACGCGGTGATGAAGATGATTCCCACCCAGTAGTACACGCCGTCCACCGTGAGCCACGGCAGGAAGTTCCAGTATTCCCCGACACCCTCGCCTCCGAGGTCGACCCAGTTCCAGACCGCGGCCTCGCGGACCGCCGGACCGACGCCGACCAGGAACGTCTGGGACATGCTCGAGAACCACTGACCGAGAATCGGACTGATGAGTCCCCGCGTCGCCTCCGTGCCGATGTCGCTCAGGGTGAGCGCGGCCGCCGCGATGAGCTGCCCCGCGATCTTCAACCGCGGGTCCCAGTGGAGGATGTCGTCGAACATCCCGGTCATGAAGATCGCGAACATGCCGAGCGTGATGGCCGGAGGCACGAAGGCGTAGGCGATCACGATGTCGTATCCACCGCTGCCGAGGAGATAGCTCGCGACGATCGCGGCGGCGATGCCGGCGAACACCGCGGCACCACCGAGATAGGCGATCGGATAGGTATGCACCTTTCGATCCCCATCCGGACGATCGACGATGTCGAACTTGATCGCGAGCCAGCGGACGATCGGGACGGTGAAGAGGGTCACCATGAAGGCGACGAGAAAGACCGGCAGGAAACCGTTCAGCAGTTCCGTGGTCGTCGGCTTCTCCACGGCGAACTCGACCGAGTAGTCCCGACTGAAGAAGATCGCCAGAAGGCTCTCCAGGACTCCCTCGGGTTCGTCGAATCCACCGATCTTGAACGCCGATGCCTGAGCGAGGATTGAAAGCGGGCTTGTCACGATTTCACCTCATTCGGCATCAACGCGGCGGCGATGTCGTCGATGGTCTGCTCGATCGTGATCGCCGGTCGGAAGTTGATCGCACGCTTGATGCGCGTGAGGTCGGGCTGACGGACCCGCAGGTCCTCGAATCCCTCGTCGTACGCCTCCGCGTACGGAATGCTCCTGATGCGACTCGAACTCCCCAGCTGGTCGCGGACGCTGCCTGTTAGTAAAAAGGCACCCAAACATAAGGGAGAATA
>NZFT01000046.1 GCA_002690755.1 Phycisphaerae bacterium | reverse complement strand
ACAACTACTCCAGCAGCCCGACCCTGACCGATTGCACGTTCACGAGCAACGCGGCGAACGGCCTGAACGGCGAGGGCGGCGGAATGTACAGCGACGCCAGCAGCCCGACCCTGACCGACTGCACGTTCGACGGCAACTTGGCTTACAGCGGCGGCGGGATGTACAACCTTAACGGCAGCCCGAACGGCAGCCCGACCCTGGCCAACTGCACGTTCACGAGCAACTCGGCCGACAACGGCGGCGGCGGAATGTCCAACGCCTCCAGCAGCCCGACCCTGACCAACTGCACGTTCACGAGCAACTCGGTCGGCTCCGGCAGCGGCGGCGGAATTTCCAACGCCTCCAGCAGCCCGACCCTGACCGACTGCACGTTCACGCACAACTCGGCCAGCCGCGACGGCGGCGGGATGGACAACCAAGAGGGGAGCAGCCCGACCCTGGCCAACTGCAACTTCTGCGGTAACACGTCCGGCACGGGGAATCGGAACGTAGACGGCTCGATCGGCGGCAAGAGCAGTAACAACCGGCTGCTCCTGAACTGCAACACCGGTGACGTGAACTTCGATCTCCAGATCGACTCGGGCGACCTCGGCTACCTGCTGGCCCTGTGGGGGGCGAGTTCGGTGCTGAACGCGGACATCAACCAGGACGGCGAGGTGAACGGGGCGGACCTCGCGTACATCCTCAGTTACTTCGGCGGGACGACCGACGCCACCACCGCGGACTGAGTTCGGCGGTTCGGGCTTCACCGGTCGGCCGAGGGCGTCGCCGGCGTTCGATCACGGTGGGATTCAAGTCGTTCGATAGTCGACCTGGCGGGCCATGCCGGCTGCGGCGTGGTAGAGATTGTGGCAGTGGAAGAACCACCGCCCGGGATTCTCCGCGAGAAATTCGATGTCGACCGTCGCGCCCGGCGCGACCGCGACGGTGTCCTTGACCGGGGCGTGGGTCTCGTCCCAACCCTTCGGGCCGTTGATCACCCGGTAGGAATGTCCGTGCAGGTGCATGGGGTGATACATCATGGTCTGGTTCACGAATCGAACGCGGACGCGTTGGCCGTACTCGACGTCCATGGGGGTGGCGTCGCCGTTCGGGACGAATTCGGTCTTGTAGTACTCGCCACCCATCGACCAGAGGTACTGCTTCATCTCGCCACCGAGCGCCATGGGATGGAATGCGATGGGGCCGTCGCCGAGCAGGGTGGGGTACGGCGACTTCAGGGCCGAATAGTCGGCGACGCCGATCACCGGGCCGTCGAAGCGCGCGGGTTCGAGATTCGGCTTCTTCGAGGCGTTGCTGGTGTGCAGCACCCCGGCGACCTTGTGGACCGATCCGAGGGCCGCGGCGTTCAGGGTGAACGATCCGGACTTTCGAATGGTGACCAGCACGTCGTAGCGTTCAGCGACCGCGATCGCGATGCTTCCGGCTTTCACGGGGACCACCGGCTGGCCGTCGGCGGCGATGATCTCGAAGTCGTGATCTTCGAGACCGATCTGGAAGAAGCTGGACGTCGAGCCGTTGATCAGTCGGAGGCGAAGCCGGTCGCCGACCTTGACCGGCATGGTCCAGGGATCCTCCGACGTGCGACCGTTCATCAGGAAACCGGGATGATCGAGATCGACGTTGAAATGCCGGTCACCGGGGAAGGTGTTGGTTCCCGCCCCGGGCGGATTCACCGCCGGCGTCGCCGGTGCGTCGCCGCGGAGCTGCGGAATCATGCCCAGTGGTGACTGGTTCAGCCAGTCCGCGAGGAAGATCGTGACGTCGTGGTCGTAGTCATGATCGGGTCGCTTCTCCTCGATGACCAACGGGCCGCTCAGGCCGCGCTGCTCCTGGAACTTGTAGTGCGAGTGGTACCAGTAGGTGCCGGCCTGGCGGATCGGGTACTCGATGAAGACCGAATGGCCGGGCTGAAGCGGGTACTGGGTGATGAAGGGGACGCCGTCCATGTAGTTCGGGACGACCATGCCGTGCCAGTGGATGGTGGTGGGCGTGTCGAGCCGGTTGTTGATCTGGGTCCGGAAGGTGTCGCCTTCGGTGTACCGGATCTCCGGGCCCGGAATGGAACCGTTGATCCCGATCGCCGCGGTGGGAACGCCGAAGGGAGCCGCGGTCATCCGGTCGATGTTGAAGACGCGATCGGGTTTCGGGGCCGCGAACAAGGCGCCCCGGCGGTCGGGCGTCGCGGCCGNGCCGAGCGGCGTCGACGCCGCGGTGGCGGGCCGGTCGATCGCCGCCGCGGTCGAGGCGACCCCGGCGAGGCCCGCGAGGATCGCGGCACGTCGTCCGGCGTCGAAGGAGGCATGAGCATCCGGTTGATCGGTCATGATGATGTTCCTCGTTGGGTCGGGCAATGGAGATCGATCCGCACCCGGNANCTTACCAANAGGCGTCGAAAGAACCGGCCCGATCGGCTACCGTGACCGCATGNCCGCCGCCTGGTTCCATGTCGAGTCGATTCCCGTTCCGGATTCCGCCGCCCTGCTTGACGCGAAGGAGGCGAAACACGCGGTGGGGTCCCGTCGACTCGCCCCGGGTGACCGGGTGATGCTGTTCGACGGTTTCGGGACGGTCGCGGAGGCGGTCCTGACCGGGGACCGGGCGGCCGGCGGCGATCTCGAAGTCGAAGTCGGCACGTCGCGCCGGATCGCATCGCCCACCCCGCGGATCGAATTGGCCGCCAGTCTTCCCAAGGGGGACCGGATGTCGACGATGCTCGACATGGCGACCCAGGTCGGGATGTCGGCGTTCCGGCCGCTCAACTGCGATCACAGCGTGATCACCGCGGACCAGAAACGACGTGATCCGAGCGACCGCTGGCGACGCGTGATGCTCGAGGCCTGCAAGCAGAGCCGAAGGTCGTGGATGCCGGAACTGCTCGAGGCGGCCTCGCCCGCGGCGGTGGTGGCCGANGCCGAGGCCCGNGGCGCGATGGTCGTCATGGGNGANGCGAACGGCATGGCCCCGAACGTGATCGAGTCCGACGCCGACGCGGTGGTGGTGCTGGTCGGGCCGGAAGGTGGCTTCAGTCCGACCGAGTTCGAGATGCTGAAGGCGCAGGGGGTCGTCCCGATTCGGATCGGAGATGGCGTGCTTCGGGTCGAGGCGGCCGCGGTCACGCTGGTCGCGGCCATGACCGCGAATCGTTCCGCCCCGCCGTCCACCGCGGCCTGAACCGGTCCTTTCCTCTGGAGTTGCGCGTGTCCATTCCGATCACCATCGTCGATGCGTTCGTCACGGACGACGCATTCACCGGAAACCCCGCCGCGGTCTGCATCCTGCCCCCCGGCGGGTGCGACGCCCCCGGGGTCGAATCCCGTTTTCTCGACATCGCATCGGAGATGAATCTTTCGGAGACCGCGTTCGTCACGCCGATCGAGGATCCGGAATCGACGGCGGGCTGGATGCTCCGGTGGTTCACTCCCGGCGAGGAGGTCGAACTCTGCGGTCACGCGACGATCGCGTCGGCGCACACCCTGCGGGAGAAGGGGCTCGCCGACGCCACCGACCCCATCGTCTTTCGCACCCGGCATCGCGGCGACCTCGTGGCGGTCCGTACCGACGGATACGAGTCGGTGGGACTTCCCGCCTCGCCGCTGGAGGAGGTCGCGTCACCGGACCGACGGCTTTTCGAAGGGCTCGGCATCGAGCCGGGCCGGGTCGTCCGCACGCTGGAGGACGACCTCGTGCTGGTGCTCGACGATCCGGCGGTGATCGAACGAATGACGCCCGACATGCGGCTGCTCGGCGCGGTGCAGGCCCGCGGGATCGCGGTGACCGCGCTGGCCCGCGATCGTCCGGACGGCGCCTCGGTGGTCAGCCGTTACTTCGCGCCGAACGTCTCGGTCGACGAGGATCCGGTCACCGGTTCGCTGCATGCAAGCCTCGGTCTGCTCTGGCGCGGAGACCTCGGGCCGACCTTCCTGACCTGGCAGGGGGGCCCGCGGGGGGGAAGGGTCCGGGTGGACGCGACCACCGCCGACGAGGGCATCGTCCGCGTCGCGGGGCGGGCCCGACTGGTGCTGGACGGCGCCTTCCTCGGGTGAGTTCGGGCATCGAGGCGGGGTGTCGAGGCGGGGTGTCGAGGCGGGGTGTCGAGGCGGGGTGTCGAGGCGGGATGTCGGGGCGGGATGTCGGTTTAGGACGCGACGTCGTGAGGACCGACCCGAGCCGGGTACGATCGTTCCCGCCGGGCGTCCGAGCTCCCACGTCGGACGTGCTGGACCATCGTGACCCCGACCACCGTCGCCCCGCTTGATGAAAGGGACGCCTCCATGACCGAAGAAAAGAACCGACTCGCCACGTTGTTCGCGGACTGCTGGAAGGACGAAGCGTTGAAGGCCCGCTTCCTGCGCGAGCCGACCGTGGTCCTCGCCGAATACGGGATGCCGGTGCCCGAGGGCGTCACCGTCAAGGTCGTCGAGAACGAGACCGATCGCGTCCACATCACCATGCCGGTGGCCCCGCAGGGTCACGAGCACCTCTCGGACGAGGATCTGCAGCACGCGGCGGGCGGGTGTGATCCGGGCATGCGGAGCTTCAACACCACGGTCTCACCCAATCGAACCTGTCACGCCTGCTGAGGTGCGTTGGCTCGCGCGTCCCGCACTCGCGTGCGTGATGCCGGATCGGCGTGGCGTCGGCCGTGCGATGACGCCTCAGCCGTCGATCGGGGTGAAGGTGACGCTGCGAAGGTTGTAGCCGGCGCCCAGACGCACGTGCATCTCCTGCACCCCGGCGGGCAGGTCGACCTCGGTGACGAGATCCGTCCAGTCCTGCCAGTTCGCGGTCGGCGTGGTTCGAATTTCACCGGTCACGTTGCGACCGCCGAATTCGATGTTCAGCGCACCCGGGCCCCCGGCGTGACGGATGTCCAGCCGGTATCGACCCGCCCGCTTCACGTCGACGGTGTAGCGGAGCCACTCGCCGTCCTCGATCCACGCCACGACCGAGCCGCCTTCCGCGCTGGCCTGGATGTCGACCCCTTCGCGAGGGCGGTGGAATCCGTCGATGTTGTCCGGCGCGGAGTCGTGATAGGCGACGCCTTCGCCGCCGTGGTCGAAGTCGACCAGCTCGATGGTTCCGGGGATCGCATGAGGACGACCGAGGAACGGTCCGGGTTCCGGTGATGCCTCGGCGGTCGAGACCGGAGCCTTCGGAGCGGCCTGCGGCGTCCGGCCGTCGAGCATCACGTAGTTCGTCTCGGCCAACCCTGCATGGTCCGCATCGGCCACCAGGATCTCGAGGGTGAGTCCGCCCGCGAGTTCGCGGGTGATGCTGCGGACGAGGTGTCCGCCGCCACCGAGCGACCGAAGCACGACGTCACCGTTGGGGCGTTCGATCCAGCGGAAGGTCTCCCGCGGTCCGACTTCCGTCGCGACCGGGGTGAGGGCGTCGGTGTTGCAGGCGGCGGAGACGTAGGCGCCGTTGCTCGCCTTGAAGGCGACCAGGCCGGGCCCGACGCGTTCCAGCGTGAACCGATCGTCGGCGTCACCGGTGTATCGCTCGAGCACCGCGGTGAGGTCGCCGCCCCCGGGGGCGGAGACGAACCGCTCACGGCCGCGGTCGAAGATCGCGACCGGTGCGCCGTCCTCGGGAATGTCCGGACTGCCACTCGCCGGCCAGCGGGCGTCGGGATGATCGGGCGTCCAGGTCACGCCGGCCCGATCGAGGCGATAGGCGAGGCCGGGGAGTTCGGCGTCGTTGGCGGCCAGCCATTGGAACTGGAGCCAGCCGGTGTGGTGGGCTTCGAACGCGGCGTTGTAGGACTCGTCGTCCTCGATGCTCGGATCCGGGACGGTGTCGCCGGGCCAGAACTCGGTGCAGATCGTGGCCGGAAATCCCGGCGTGCGCCGGATGAGGTCGAGGCACGCTTCGATTCCCTGGCGGGTCTCGTATCCGTGCCACGCGACGGCGGCGTTGTTCCAGTCGACGCCGCGGGCGGTCACGTTTCGAATCGCGTCCGCCACCGCGCCTTCGTATCGGAAACCCATGTAGGAGAACAGGAGGACCATGGTGTCGGGGGCCACCTCCCGGATCGTTCGGTACATGGTCATCTGGTCGTCCCAGTCCTCGGGGCGCCAGTGGGCGGCGGTGAAGTGGACGGGTTCGTTCTTGGCCTCGTAGATGACGTGGGTCCGGTCCTTGTAGCGGGGACCGTAGAACTTCCAGAAGTCCTGGATGAAGTCCATCGAGTGGATCGCGCCGTTCTCGCCGTTGCATCCGATCGTGATGATCAGGTAGAGGCCCGCCTTCGCGCATCGGTCCACCAGGATGTCGCAGTCCTCGACGTTGTAACCGACGGGATCGGTGTTTCCGGAGGAATCGCCTTCGAGGTAGAGGTGGACGGTGTTGTAGCCATGGTCCCGGGCGAGCGCGTCGAGCGAGGCCTGGGAGGGCATGAACTTCTTCTGGCTGCCGTACGGATCGCCGCCGTCCCACGAGAGGCTGACGCCGCGGAGGAGCGTGCCTTGATCACTGAGGAGTCGCTTGAACCCCAGCGAGTCGTCGATGACCGGTCGGCCGCGTTCCGCGTGGGCGGTCGCGGTCGCGAGTCCGAGGATCGCGAGGAGGACGAGGAGGAACGAGCGGAGCGTGTTTCGATGCATCATGTGTCTTCGGTCCGGTCCGCCGGGGTCGGCGTGGTTTCGTCGCGAGGCTGGTCCGCTCGGCGCGGGGCGTTCGATTCTAGATGCTCGATCGAAAGGTCACCACCCGATGCATGAAGGGTTCGCGCGAGGCTCCGCCGGGACGTGGCGTCCGCGACGACGACTGGGGAATTGGAACGTGTTCCAATTCTTCACGGGACGGAAAGTGGTCGCTTTTTCACGTCCGGTGTCGCTCGATCTTGGTGGACACGGCGGCGGCCATCCGCCCGCGTCAATCGCCCGGCGCCGGCCGCGGCGTCAGGTCGGCGACGACCGGGCGGTGATCGGATGCGATCGCTTCGGGCACCACCCGCAGATCGAAGGCCGCCCAGGCCTCCACCGGGCCGGCGATGATCGAGTCGATGTCGACGGCGGGGGCGTCCGCGGGCCAGGTGTTCGATTCTTCGGGCGGCCGGTCGCCCTCGCGGCCGAGTCCGCCGAGCCGGCCGCGAGTCCGGGTGCCGGGCGTGTCGTTGAAGTCGCCCAGCAGGATCCACGGTCGATCGAGGTCGGCGAGTCGCGCCGCGACCACCTCCGCCTGGGCGAACCGGAAGCCGTCGTCCGTGACCCAGTCGAAGTGCACGTCGACGATCGTGCAGCGCCCGAATCCGGGTGGATCGATCTCGATCGCCAGCGCGATGCGGGGTTCGTTGCCGGTGGGCAGTCGCCAGGAATCGATCGACGCGATCGGCCAGCGGGAGAGGATCGCCATCCCGTACCGGCCACCGTCGTGATCCATGAACGATCCGAAGCCGTGATGCATGCCGAGGCTTTCACCGAGCGCCGCCGCCTGGTCGATGCGTCCGCTTCGACGGACTCGCTCGTCGACCTCCTGCAGGGCCACCACGTCGGCGTCGAGGGCGGCGATCGCACGGGCGGTGCGATCGAGATCGAGCACGTCGTCCGCGCCCCGCCCGTGGCGGATGTTGTACGTCGCGATCCGCAGCGATGGCGGGGGGGACGTGCTGGTACCGGATCGGTCCCGGTCGGGGGCCGTGCCGCAGCCGACGAAGAACAGGAGCACCGTCCCGAGACACGCCGACACGGCGAGGCCGCCGAACGATGCGATCGATGCGATCGATGCGATCGAGGTGGACGCCACGGCGAACTGGTGGTGCGGAGGCTTCATGACCGCCGGTCTTCCGGATAGGGCTCCGGTCGGTCCCCCGGGGGTGGGTTGGTCCTCCCGGGCCGGCGATCAAGGAGTTCGTGGAGGTCGTGGAGTCGTTGCTCCATGCGCTCGAGTCGTTCGTGATTCTCGTCCTGCTTCTGGCGGGGTGGATCCCGCAGTTTGCTGATGAAGATGCCGAGGGTGCTGGTCACGGTGCCGAAGGCGCCGATCCCGACCAGCATCAGACCCACCGCGAAGATGCGGCCGGCGTTGGTCACCGGGGCCGCATCGCCGTATCCCACGGTGGAACAGGTCACCACCGCCCACCACAGGATCTCGTCGGCGGTATCGAGCGTCACCTGCTCCGCGATCGCCGGTGGAAGATTCGGCCGGGTTTCGGCCCAGAGCACGCCGATGCAACTCCCCACCGAGATCACGACGCTGAAGAGGAGGATTCCCGTGAGCACCGCCCCGGAACGATCGTGGCGGGCGATCCGCACGATCATCCGGATCGAACGAATGGCGCGAAGGACCCTGGCCAGCCTGGTGATCCGCAGCATCACCGGCGTGTAGGACAGCGTCGAACCGGGGACGATGATGATCGGGATCGAGCTCAACAGATCGAACCACCCCCAGGTTCGAAGGTATCGCCACTTGTTCGGTGCCTTCGCCAGCGACCGGAAGAAGTCGGCCAGGAAGAATCCGCAGATCCCGAGGTCGATCAGATCGAGCAGCCGCGGCATCTCGTTGCCGACGGAGAGGATTCCGGTCAGTTGGAGCAGGGCGAGGGCGAATGCCACGATGGCGAGCGCGGCCAGCAGCAGGTCGACCAAGGACACCGATGGAAAAGCCGGCGACGGGTTGGGAGAATCGACCATGTCGGGAGTATCGCGTATCCGGCGATTTCGCGACGGCGGTGGTCGTCCCGCGAGGCGATCGTGACCCGACCCGCGGGCGTTCGGGCCATCCCGGCGATCCGCACCTGCATCATGGAACACCCGGAATCACGGCGGGGATCGATGGAAGCGACTGCCACGCTCACGCTGGAGATGGAGGGTGGATGTCCCTG
>NZFT01000045.1 GCA_002690755.1 Phycisphaerae bacterium | reverse complement strand
GGGGTGGCCGGCGTCCCCTTCGGCTTCCATCGCCCGAGCGGTCGTGGGCGCGATCGAGGATGGAAGCAGAGAGTGACCGTTGATGCAGGAAGGGTACCGGAATCAACGTGGGGGCTGGGGGCGGAACGGTCACCCGGACGAACACGGGCCGCCGGCGATTGCCGGCGGCCCGTGAGGTTCGATCGTTGGAGTCGAGTGTGAGGTCGGTGCGATCAGCTCTCGGTGGCTCGCTGGCGTCGGCCACGCAGGCACCCGCCGTGCAGTGCACGAGGGGAAAACGACCGACTTCGATCCATGGCTTCCGACATCGAGCCCGTTGATCGGGCCGGGGGGCTCAGCGGGAGGTCATCACCAACGACAGGCCGGACCGCCAGACCGGGAGTTCCATCTCGCATCGGAAGCCGACGAAATCGTCGGCATTCCATCCTTGATCATCGAACATGTGGGCGGCGAGTTCCGCGTGTCGCCCGTAGATCGCCGAACCCGCACCTGCGGTCCCCGGACCGAGTTCGCTGAAACGCATCTGGTCGGCGAACCGGGTCATCCAGAGATCTTCCGGAGGCGCCAGGAGCGAAGTGCCCCAAAGATGGGAGTCGCCGTGGACTTTCAGGTGCGCCTCCATGCTGCGATGCAGGTACATGTCGAAGATGCAATGCCGGGTGGGGTAGTCGACGTACAGCCAGATCGCCTTGTGATCGCCGGGTTCGTCGACGTTCCACTGGTTGTGCTGGATCGCAAAGCAGTCGAAGGGCTCGCCGGCGGGGATGTGTTCGGGGTTGATGATGTGTGCGAGATGCCGTGACTTGATGGTTCGAGCATCGATCGAGGGCAGGGGCCGGGTGCAGAAGGCCTCGATCAACTTCTGGGGCTCCCTGGCCGCTTCCTCGCTCGTGACATTGCGAAAATCCGAGAAGGCCATGTTCATCGGGAGGCGAATGGGCATCGCCGAACCTCTCGCCCGCATGCCCGCGTAGCCGCGCACGGCGATCTGCTCGTAGTTGAACGCGCCGTGCGAGCTCGGCCGGATCGCCATCATGCTGGTCGTGAGATCCGCGGCCTGCCCGGTGATCGCCGACGTGGCTTCGAACAGTTTCGCGCGACGGTCGCGCAGTCGATCCTCGTCGGTGGTGTCGTGGAAGAGCGACAGGGCGGACGCGAATCCGGTCTGGCTCAATCCCAGGTCGCGGAGATAGGCCTCGAACGCATCGACCGCGGCGAAGGCTTCCGTCAGTGATGAGCGTGCCGCGCCGGCCTCGACGACCGCGTCCAGGAATTCCCGGAGTCCACCGACGCCCGGCAGGTCGACGAGCAGTTCCGCGCCGGGTGACTCGGCGTCGGCCGGGATCTTGGTCAGTGACATGATTCGCTGACAGGTCATTCGACCGACTCCCAGCTCGCTGACCAGGGTCGCCGCGCGTTTCCCTTCGACCGCGGGCAGCGTGAGCACTGGCGCGAGGGCGACCTGCAGGCGACGGGCCACCGCCTCGGCGTCCCGGATCGAGCGTTCGGTCAAGATGATCGGCATGGGGTTCGGAATTCACGTCGAGTGCAGAAGCAGGCCTTGCAATCATAGGGCCGGACGGCGCGAGTCCGGGCCTGGCGCGGATCGGGAGGTCCACGCCGGAACCGCGGATGGATCGAGGTGGATCGTCGCGGCCTCGTTCTCCGGGCCGTGGCGTTCGCTCATCGGTCGGATGGATCGCAGGATCCCGTCCGGCACGCCTGGCGGTGATCGTCCTCGGGGTGGGGGATGACGGCGTTCGGACCGTGCGATGATCGATGACCGATGATCGATGACCGGCGTCGACCAGGCGACCGCTCAGATGATCTTGAACAGCACCATCGTCAGGTCGTCCGCGGCCCGGTCGTGCCCTCGGAATCGATTCGTGTCCTCGATCACCGCTTCCATGATCTCGCCCGCCGTCCGGTCGCGATGCTTGCGGATCAGATCCCGAAGCCGGTCCTTCCCGTAGAACTCCCCATCGGGTGCGACCGTCTCCCAGACCCCGTCGGTCGCCGTGACCACGATCGTCCCGGGGCCGTGCAACGGTTCCCGATACTCGTCGAAGGTCGCCTCCTCCACCACCCCGAGCGGCAGGCCGCGGCCTTCGGGTTCGTTGAACGAATCCGTCCCCGGGTCATACACGATCGGCGGATCGTGTCCGGCGGTGGTCCATCGGAACTCGGAACGATCCGGTTCGATTCGAATGAGCAGAAGCGTCATGAACCGGCCCGCGGGAATGTCCTCCACCAGGGTCGCGTTCACATCCTCCAGCAGATCGCTGAGGCTCTCAGCGAGTCGAAGGCAGGTCCGGAGGGCGGAGCGGGCACTCGCCATGATCAACGCCGCGCCGATGCCGTGCCCGGTCACGTCGCCGATCGCCAGCAGTCTCGTGGGTTCTTCGTCGGAGGCGTCCGACTCGATCTCGGGAAAATCGAAGTAGTCGCCGCCGGTCTCGTCCGAATAGATGCTCGTGGCGGCGATGTCGAGTCCCGCCATCTCCGGCGACGACCGGGGCAGC
Organism: Phycisphaerae bacterium; assembly: GCA_002690755.1. Lineage (GTDB taxonomy): Bacteria > Planctomycetota > Phycisphaerae > Phycisphaerales > SM1A02 > UBA12014. The sequence goes on along the minus strand of NZFT01000045.1, from coordinate 19,753 downwards.
AGGTTCTGCTGCACCTCCATCGCCACCTGCATCGCGGTCTGCATCTCGAAGCGTTCACGCAATCCGCTGGTCATCGACGAGAGATCGCGGGAGAGCTCCATGAACTCCCGCCCGCCCCGGGGCGTGAAGCTCGCGTCGAGATCGCCGCCGGCGATCGCGGCCGCGGTGCCGCGGAGTGCGACGATCGGAAGCACGATGGAACGGGCGACGGCGAACCCGATCATCGCGCAGCCGCCGAGGATGAGGATTCCGGCGACCATCATGCTGCGCTGGACTTCGCGGACACCCGTCAGCAGTTCCTCGTCGGGGATCGCGAGCACGAGCTGCCAGTCCGGACCCCACTCGACGCCGAGCGACTCCGATTCAGCCTCCCACCAGCGGCCCGCCGGCTGCTCGATCCGGGTGGTCATGGTCTCGCCCGCCGAGAATGCGACGGCCGCCAGCACGGGGTCGTCGACATCGACCGCGGACAGCACCTTTCCGTCGATGCTCTTGCGAATGTTGGGTTCGTCGGTCGCCACGATGTTGCCGTCCGCGTCGACGATCATCGCCCGACCCTCGCGGCCGATCTCGATGCGACTCATCTGATCGGACAGGCCTCGGTTCGTGAACCCGACTTCGATGATCGCGAGGCGACGTCCCCGCTCGTCGAGGACTTCACGGCAGAATCCCGACCCGATCGGCGGCGGGTCTTCGGAGGTCGCCCAGACGTACAAAGGGATCCACGAGCCCTGCGGTCCCGCATCCACGGCGGTGCGGTACCAGGGCCGCGTCGAGGGGGCGTACGGGTAGTCGGCGAACGGCTCACCGCTGGGTCGGCCCTCGGCATCGAGCCGGCGTTCGAACGCCCGACCGTCCCCGGCGTGATCGAAGGTGATCACCTTCCAGGTTCCGTCGGGGCGGCGCTCGACCCACATGACGTCGTCATCCGCGGTGGCCACGAGGATCGATCCGATCGACGGAAACGCCCGTCCCATCGCGGCGGCGATGGGAATGAACGCCTCGAGATCATCGATGCCGTCGAACCGGGTCCGGCCGTTCTCGACCCCGTCCACGAGGAGCTCGGACACCTGGTACGGCCGCTCAAGGCTGTCGGTGACCGCAAGCCGCATTCGTTCGGTCACCTGATGGATCAACTGATCGAGCAGGTTCCGGGTGGAACGCTGCATGCCCGAAGTGGTGACGATGCCCATCAACAGGACGACGAGGCCGATCACGAAGGTGAGGACCACCGGATAGGTGATCGCGATCGAGAGGGACGATCGGGGGGGGGAGGTGTCGATGCTGGCCGGTGGGGTCTGATTCATGTCGGTTCGATCGGAGTCTAACGGGTCGGCCCCGGATGCCGCGAGGATGGACGGTGTGCACCAGCGCCGACCGAGTGAGCGTGGTGAAGCGGTCGAGCGACGTCGATGCGGCGTCCCTGACGGAAAGGCGGTTCCCGCGGTCCGATCCGATCGAGCGAATCGAGTGGACATTCGGGAATGACGACGCCCGCCCCGGGGACCGGGACGGGCGTCGTTTCAAGTTATCATCGATTCAGGTGCTTTCAGCCCTGTCGGCGACGACGGCCGGCGAGGCCACCGATCGCGAGCAGCCCGAGCACGCCCGGCGCGGGGATCTGTCCGACGGTGATCGAACCGTTGACTTCGTCGTTGTACGCCCAACCGGTGATGTTGAGGTAGCTCTGGAGTCCGCCTTCGAACTCCTCTTGAAAGCTGGTGAACTCCATCCAGCCGTAGTTGAAGTTGATGCCGGAGCCGAATCCGAATCCGACGTAGCCGGTACCGGTGGCGGAGAACTCTCCGGGGAGGCCACCCGTGCCCGAGTAGTCGTGCATGACGAGGTTGATGTTCTCGCCACCACCACCAAGCGGGTACATGTTGAGCACGGAGGTGAGGGTTCCGATGTTGTCACCGGCCGAGAAGTTCCGGGCTTCATCGGTTTCGGTCAGCGGAACGAACAGGCCTGCGCCTTCACTCGTGGTGGTGACGTAGGAGTAGTCCAGCGGTCCGCCGACGAGAATCCCGAACTCGTAGTTGAGTCCCGCGATCTCGACCGTGAGCGATCCGCCTCCATTCACATCCGAAACGCCGTCAAAGAGCGGTCCGCTGTAGACGATGTCCGCGTTCGCTGCCGTGGCCAGTGCAAGCGTGGACGCAGTGATCAACGTGGTCTTCAGAAACATGTTTCTTTTTCCCTCTTCAGTGACATGAGTGTGACCTGGAAGGTCACGAAAAAATGATCACGAGCAGGCTTCGGGATTCCCGCCGCCTCCTCCCCGTTACAAAATCTAGTGGATCGCCCCCACGGCAGAATCCACATTTTTCGAAATGGGTCACAACCCTCGGATTTGGAGATTATGGGACCATGCTGCGGTCGCCTCGATCGTGAGGGCCTCGGTGTTGATCATCGTCTACCACCTGTGGACGCCTGCATCACCCGCCGAGCCCGACCTGCCGTCCAACATCAATCCGGTGTTCGGTCTCCGAGGACCGCAGGCTCCGATGCCCGTGTTCGCATGGTTCGGCGTCATCATGCTCCGGCAGCCGCCCGCCGCGGTTGCATCGATGCACTGGCGGTTCAACCGGTTTCCAGGCGGGCGCACGAACGGCCTGCGGGAACGAACCGACGATTCGAAGCGGGGGTTGGTGCGTGCGGAATGCCCCCGATGTCGGGCCGGGACGAGTTCGGCGGTCGGATCGATGGGTTCCGAAGTCGACGAAGCCTTCGACGCACGCGTTCGTTCGGGATGCGCACGCGTGACGGAAGGCGCGTGAAGCGGGATCAACCGTTCGATCATCGTTCTTCGCCCGACGCCGGCGTTCACGGCGCCAGCGGTAGTTCGGGGAGGAGATGACCCTGTTCCACGATCCAGTCGAGACCGTTCCTCCAGATCAGGGTGTTCACCACGAACATGGCGATACCGGCGAGCATCGCGATCCGGCTCAGGGATTCGGGAAAGCGCGCGCGGACCAGCAGGCCGATCGAAATCACCGTCGCCCAGCCATAGGCGCCCGCATAGAGAAACGACTCACCCCGCCCGTAGATCGCGTGCAGGAGGATTCCGAACAGCGGAAAGAGTGGAATGAACATCGTCCGAGCGGGGGTCACTCGGAGCGAGCAGACGGTGAGGAACACGACGATGACACCGGAAACGTATGCGGGAATCGTCGTCCAGTTGAAGTGCAGCACGAGCATGTTCTCGGGTGGCGTGCCCAGGTACTCGCTCAGCGGCGGGGCGATCCAGGCGAGCGCGAGGACGGAGTCCCACCACCCGCCTTCCATGAAGGTCAGCAGGTGGCGCTCACCGAGAATCGCGAGGAAATGCTGCATTTTCGGATCCTGCACGAGGTACCACCCCGTGACGTGGACGAGTGACAGCAGTCCGATGCCCACGAGGCCCGCGGTCAAAAGAGTGGGGGATCTTCTCGTCATCTCGTGGAGCAGCAGACGTGGCCGAAGCCGACGGACGAACCGCGCGGGAACGAAGGCGAGGACCGCGAGCGCTCCATTGGTGATCGTGATGGATGCCGCCATGGCGATCGCCAGACCGTACGCCGCGATCGTGCTCGACGAGGCGCGATTCCAGATCCGTGGCGTGAGTTTCGGGTGGCTCAGAATCAAGGCCGAAATCAGCAGGGTGGTGGGCGCGAGGACATGGGTCTCCAGAACCACGCTCCAGTTGGTCGTGCCCCCCGTGCCGAGCCACGCGAGCGACAGGCAGGTCGCCTGGGAAGTTGAAAATCCGACTCGTCTCGCCAACGCCAGAAGAAGCACGAGATTCAAGCCGAGCAGACATGGGGTCGCGATGTTCCACAGCTGCATCCCATCGAGACCGAGGGCGGTCGAGGTCTTCTGATACATGCCGCAGATCGCGTACCACGCGGGATGATCGGCGCCGGCCGCGTATACCTCCGGTCTTGCGGAGTATCCGAGGAGTTGCTCCCGCAGATCGTCCATGTCCGAGGCGTGGTACCGCCCGTGCGTGGGCACGCCCGGCATCGAGCCGACCTGCAGGATCCCCATCAGCCATCCGACGAGGAACAGCATCAGCGCGCATGCGAAGTTCGAGTGGTTCGGAATCATGGGTCACGCGTCGTCTTCATATTTTTTCTGTTTCGGACGATGGCCAAGTGGATTGGACTCAAACCGCCCGTTTTTGTGCAGATCACGCGGAACGCGCTCGCTCGACCGGGCCTGCAGGCAGGTCCGGGTTCGGATCCTGCATCGCATTCTCGGAATTCGAACCGACTTGTCCGAGTTTGGAGAACCTCCAGCGTGCACACCGCCTACCAGCGGACGGTGAACGCATGGCGTACATCGCGTCGGCCCGTGTGGGCCGGGCATGATTCCGGGTTTGCAACTCGAGGAGTTTTCGACAAATGAAGAACCTACATATCGCCGCCTCGTGCGGACTCGCTGTCCTGTGGGGTGGTTTCGGATTGATCGCGGCACCCGCAATGGCCGACGAGGGCGTGAGAGACGGTGGCTTCGACGGATCGACCGAGGCATGGAAGAAGCCCGAGTTTATCAGTCCGCCGGGGTGGGCGTTCAACGCGGATCCTCGAACGGAGACCGGTGCCGATGGCAAGGTCAGAACCTACCTGGCGCTCGAGATGAGACGGCCGCAGACACAATCCCGGTTCGGGTCGTCGACAATTCCGAGGCTATTCCAAGAGGAGATCTCGCTCGCCGCGTGTGAGCGTGCGACGCATGCGATACTCCGTTTCGATCATCGGGTGCTCGGAGATCAGGAGGCTTGCGCACCTGCTCCTGGTCTCTTCGTGACCCTCCGGATGAACAAGGAGGGGCATGGCGACTTCGAAACCGTAGACGTTCGGGTGCTCACTCAGGCTCCGGGTTCGAAGGAGACAGCCTCGTGGTTGACCGCGGAACTGGCCATCCCACTCCCGGATCCCAAGCTCCACCCGCCTGAATCGCTCGACTTCGACATCGAGTTCACGCTGGACCCCTGGAGTATCGACTGGAGTGAGATATGCCAGGATGACACGCTCGGGACTTGTCAGACGAAATACGCGGACGTCCATCTGGATCAGGTCGAACTTGAATTTGGAACGCCGCGTACGGAGAACGTCGAGTTTCCCGATATCTGCGGGATGGGCGCTCTCGGCGTGTTCCCGGTCGTCTCGGACGAGGTCTACCTAGACATTCCAATGACCGATGCGGAGATCGCCACGATCGATCGTCGGGCGAAGCGACGTGTCCCCGAATGGAGCGGCGACGACTGCGGCTCCTTTGGGGGTTGCCTCAAGGAGTGGCTTTCGGTCGCTGAAATCGAGTTCGAGCTCGCGGATCCGTGCGTTGCCTCGATTCCCTGTCCGGCCGACCTGAATCGTGACGGTGTGGTCGGCGGTGCGGATCTCGTGATGCTGCTCGGCGACTGGGGCGCGTGCGTCGACTGTCCGTCGGATCTGAACGGCGATGGCGTGGCCAACGGCGCAGACCTCACGATCATGTTCGGCGCCTGGGGCCCGTGCCCCTGATCGAAACGGGAAGGGCGAGGAACTTCCAAGGTGCATCGAGACCGGGCCCCCGGATTCCACGGGGCGCCCGGTCTCGGTCGTCCCCGACCGGCGGCGTGCGAGCAACCGATTCCGATCGACGACGAAAGTCCGTTCATTCCTGCTCGGTCTCGACCACCCAGTCCGCCCAACCTTCGCCCATCCGGACGATGCCCGCGGTGTCGATCACCAGTTGCTTCGGTTGCGGGGGAAGATCGGTGACAAGGCGGTGATGGGTGTGCGGATCCGCGGCCGCCAGCGCGGCCAGGTCGGCGACCACGTCGATCGAGTTCACTTGTTCGTGGTCGGTCGGCGGCTGCTGGCTGATGAACCACGGCAGCGCCGGCTCGCCGAGGGCGGCCCGCAGAGTGGAGATCGTCGTCCCGAGCCGTTTCGCCGCTTCCTTCCGGAAGGGGTGGAAGGACATGTCGTTCTCACCGACGTGGTAGATCACGCCCGCGAGCCGCGGTCGAGCGCCTGATTCGCGGATCGCCCCCATGGACGCTCGCACGAAATCGCGGAAGGCCGGATACAGATTGCGTTCCTTCGCCACGCTGCCCTCGGGCGTCCAATCGATGATCTGCGAGCCGCTGTGCGTGAACTTCGCGATCGCGATCGGGGTTCGACGATCGATTCTTCTCAGACGGGCGCCGAAGGAGACTTCCGGCCCGAAGGTGTCGTAAAGCCCCGCGGGCGCGAGCGACTCCCACTCGGTGGAGGCATGGACGCCGCCGCCGGTCGAGTAGCGATAAGGGATCCGTTGCGGTTTCGCGAGGGCCTTGCCGCCTTCGATCGAGGCGAGTTCCTGGACGAAGGCGCGTTCCCCTTCCATGTTGCGGTGTCCGGCGAGGATCCACAGATCGACTTCCTTGGTCCTTGAGTAAGGCCACCGTTTCATCGAGGGTCGCGGCGCCGGTTCCACGCCCCGGTTCGAAAGATACGCGGCTGCGTAGTTCGCCCCGTGTTCGAGCTGGCCGAGGGTGCCGTAGTGGTAGTGGAGGCCGACGCCGCCGCCGATCTCGACGCCGACGTGCGAGGTCGGGACGTATTCCGCCAGCGGGTCCGCCGCCGTCGTGGCGCGTTGTCCGCGGGCGATGCCGGCCATTCGGGGCCGAAGGTCCATGCCCCAGATCGTCTTGGTGCAGAGTTCCCCGACGTAGAACCGGAGGTTCGGCACTTCGAGATCGGTCCGCACCCGCGTCAGGAAGTCGGCGAGGTTCTCACCGTAGTTCCGCAGGTACGACTCCTCGAACATGTCGTTCTCGCCCTGGTGCCAGAAGAACCCTTCGAGTACGGGATCGAATCCCCGTTCCTCGAGGTCGGTCATCGCGGCTCGAACGGTCTTCAGGAGCAGCGGGTACATCTTGAATCCCGAGGGGTTCTCCGGATTCCAGTCGCCGCCGAGATGGGTTCCCCCCGCGGCGACCTTCACGATCGCGATGTCGCCCTTCGTGGCTTCGGTCACGTCGCGGGCGAAGACGAGCTCCGGTCCGACCATGCCGCGAACGGGTTGCAACGGCACCCACCCCTTCGAGTCGGCCTTGTCCTCACGACCGATCACGTGCCAGAAGCGGATGTCGTTTCGCGTTGCCGTGACCCCTCGGAACGGGGGGAACCGATCCACGTCGACCACCTTCGAATCGGCGCCCTCCATGTTCGACTGGCCCGCGAAGACGAAGACCCGGATGTCCTGGCCCGCGTGCGCCATAGCGGTCACGAGCATCGAGAGGACGAAGACGCAGCGGTGATGTGGAGTTCGCATGAACGCGAGGATACCGGACGCCCGTGGCGAGATCGTTCGAGTGATCAGGGCGTCTCGACGTCGAGCACCAGCGGGAGGTCGTAGACGAACGCCTCGGGTGAGAACTTCGGGTCGCCCCGGGCGTCGAACTCCAGGTCGAGCTTGCCTGCGTTCGAGCCACCCACCACGATCCAGCACCCGGGTGTGGATCCGAGGGTGGGGCACCACTACCATCGGTGGATGCAGTCCATCAACGCAGAGGAAGGAAACGAGCCGGCGATCGGCCAGTTCTTCCGCATGTCGGTCATAACCCGGGCCCCCCGTGATTCCAGGGCGGGGTCCCCGTCCATCAAGTCGTCGGGCACGAATCGCCCACGGTGGCCCCTGACGCGGGAATCACGGTCTGCGGATCGCGGGCTTCGGCATCTTCCCCAGAAGATCATTGCTCCAAGCCGCCGCTGATGTACCGTGGGGAAGGCACGTTTTACTGTCCTATCCTTGAAAGGAAGACGATGAGGACTCGGGCCTGGAGCACGATTTTGTCGGGGTTCTTCGCCCTCGGCGTTGGAACGTCAAGCTTGGGCCAGTCCTTTGTCAACTTCGAGTCCCCCCAGATCCATCCGATCGACGTGACGCCGGACGGGACCTTGGTCCTCGTCACGAACACCGCCGACAATCGCCTCGCGATCCTCGACCGATCCGACGCCGGGAACCTCCGGCTTCGAACGAGCGTTCCCGTGGGATTGGAGCCCGTGTCCGTACGAGCGCTGGATGAAACGACCGCCTGGGTCGTGAATCACCTGAGCGACAGTGTGAGCATCGTCGACCTGAACGAGGGACGCGTGGTCGCCACGCTTCAGACGGGCGACGAGCCCGCGGACGTGGTCTTCGCAGGATCGCCGCGCCGAGCGTTCGTCAGCATCTCGCAGGAAAATCGGATCATGGTCTTCGATCCGGCGAACCTCGATCTTCCGCCGGTCTCCGTCCCGGTCGAAGGGCAGGAGCCGAGAGCGCTGGCCACGGACGGTTCCACGGTCTTCAGCGCGATCTTCGAGGCAGGAAACCTCACGACGATCCTCTCTGAGTTCGTCGTCGCCTCCGATCTGAATCCATACCGCGGGGATCCCAATCCGCCGCCGAACTCGGGCATGGCGTTCGAGCCGTCCCTGAATCCGATGCTCCCCGAGGCCCCGCAAGTGTCGATGATCGTCCGTCGAGACGAGAACGGCGTCTGGCTCGACGACAACGGCGGCGACTGGTCGGACGCCGTCGGATGGGATCTTCATGGGCACGGGCTCGTGGTGATGGATTCGGACAGTCTGGAGGTCTCGTATCGAACCGGGCTTTCGACGACGAACATGGCCTGTGCATCGCGACCGGGCGGCGGGGTCGTCGTCGTGGGCACCGAAGCGATCAACGAAGTCCGCTTCGAACCGAATCTGGCGGGCCGTTTCATCCGCGTGGAGGGTTCGATCGTCACCCCCGGGACCGGCGGCGGCGTCGTTCGTCGAGATCTGAATCCCCATCTTGACTATCTCGGGCCGACCATTCCCTTCACGGAGCGGATTCGCAGCATCGGCGATCCACGTGGCGTGGTCTGTTCTCCCGATGGATCCGAGGTGTGGGTCAGCGGGATGGGTTCCAACAACGTGGTCGTTCACGACGAGGATCTCGGCCGGCTCGACCGGATCGTGGTCGGTAACGGTCCCACCGGGATCACCATGGATCCGACCGGGTCACACGTCTACGTCCTCAATCGGTTCGATGCGACGGTCACGGTGCTGGACCGGGTCTCGAGAAAGGAGATCGAGCTGTTGCGCCTGTTCGATCCCACGCCGCACTTCATCAAGGATGGTCGCCCATTCCTCTATGACACCCATCTGACCTCGGGTCTGGGTCACACCTCGTGCAACAGCTGCCACATCGATGGAAGAATCGATCAACTGGCATGGGATCTGGGGGATCCTTCGGGAGACATGATGGCGTTCAACCAGAGCTGCGATCTGGACCTTCCAGACGACAACTGCGAGGACTGGCATCCCATGAAGGGACCGATGACCACGCAGACTCTGACCGGTCTGAATGGCACGGCGCCCTTCCACTGGCGTGGCGATCGTGAGGACTTCGCGGCGTTCGACCACGCCTTCACGTCGATCCTCGGGAACGACGCGGACGGAACGCCGGCCGAGATGGCGGCCATGCAGGCGTTTCTCGGTTCGATCGCGAACCCGCCGAATCCGAATCGACGACTCGACGGTTCCCTGCCCGACGAGATTCTCGGGGGTGACCCGACCGTCGGGCTGGATGGATTCCACTCCGGCGAACTGGCCACCATCGAGTGCGTGACCTGCCACGCCCTGCCCAGCGGAACGCTGGGCATGGTGATTTCGGCCGATCTCCTCCAGGAGAGCCAGGCCATGAAGGTCCCTCAGTTGAGAAACATGTACGAGAAGCAGGGGATGGACAAGACCTCCTCCCAGGGCTCGAAGGGCTTCGGCTTTCAGCACGATGGAAGCAAGGGGACCCTCGTGGAGTTCTTCGAGCGACCGGTGTTCACCTTTCCGAAGGGCGGCGCGGGCGATCAGCTGCGACGGGACATCGTGGCTTTGATGATGTGCTGGGACACGGGGACGCACCCCGGGGTGGGGGCGCAGGCCCAGCAGGGGGGACCGAGTCCCGACCCCGTTGAACGACGCGATCTGCTGGTCACGCTGGCCCTCGCCGGGGACGCCGATCTGGTGATACGGATGAATCTGGAAGGTCGCCATCGCGGTGGAGTCCTGCTCCCCGATGGGCGCATCCAGACCGATGCCACAGCTCAGGTCATCGACCTCGAGGAACTCGATGGCCTGGCGGACCCTGCGACGCCGGTGACCTACACCCTGGTTCCCTCGGGCAGTGGCGTTCGAATCGGCGTGGATCGTGACCTCGATGGGTTCCTCGACCTCGATGAGATCGTGGCCTGCGCCGATCCGGCCGACGCGTCGAGCACGCCAGAGAACGCCACGTGCGCCCCCGACCTCAATGGGGACGGTCAGATCGACGGGAGCGACGTCGGCCTGTTGTTCGCGGCGTGGGGGGTCTGCTCGAGTGCCGACTGCCCAGCGGACTTCAATGGTGACGGTCTGGTGGATGCGGAGGATCTGGGCACGCTCCTGGCCGCCTGGGGCGTCTGATCACGTCGCGGAGGCGGGAAGACCTTCTGCGAGACGAGATCGAGCCGCAGGTCGTGTTTCGGCCCGAGTTCGAACGATCCCTTGCTCGCGATCGGATCGATGCGGTAATTTTCGGTTGCTCGGTGATGATGTCCCTGTTTCCCACCTACGTAAACCGTGATCGACCTGGCATCGAGCGCGGCTCGGCTCGGGTCCGAAAGTCGAACGGAAATGACGTGGGCCTTCGGACGCGAGGGATGTTCCGCCGAGCAGGGTGTTTCAGCTACGATCAATTCATGCGCTGCGCTCCCATTCATGCCGTCGCGATCGTGATGTTCGGCCTCGCACTCGCCCCAGTGTCGGCCTGGTCGGCCACGCGGTCGGACGATCATTCCGTGCGGGTGGGCCCGGAGGCGATCGAAGGCCGGGCGGTCGGCGTGGGGCGGCTCGCGGTTTTTCCGAAGATCGATCTCGTGACCGGAGGGCCGCTGACGCTCCGTGCCGAGGATCGCGCCACGGTGCTGGTGATGACGAGCACGACCTGTCCGCTGAGTCGCAAGTGGCTGCCGATTCTTTCGACGCTCGAGAAAGCATGGCGACCCCGGGGGGTTCGCGTGGTGCTCGTCGACGTGCAGGGGACGGATGCGGTGGACGAACTCGCCGCGTTCCTCGCGGCCGCGGAATTCCAGGGTGACGCGGTGCATGATCCGGAACGGGTGGTGGCGAAAGCGCTCGGGGCGTCCACCACGACCGAAGCCTTCGTGCTCGACGACCGAGGCACGGTGCGGTACCGAGGTGCCGTCGACGATCGAATCGGGCTGGGATACGTTCGAAACGAACCGCGCTCGACGCCGCTCGTGGATGCGGTCGACGCCGTGCTGGCCGGCCGCTCGGTCGAACCGGCGGCGACGACCTCGCCGGGGTGCGAGCTCGGCCTCGAAGTGGGGCAGCCGAGGCTCGAACGGACGCCGACCTGGCACGGTTCGATCTCGCGTCTGTTCGACGTCCACTGCGTGGGCTGTCACCAGGCCGGCGGAATCGGACCCTTCCCGCTCGACGTCGAGGCGGAGGCTCGGGCGAACGCCGGCATGATCGCCCGCCAGGTCGCCGCCGGACTGATGCCACCCTGGTTCGCCGAACCCGTCGAGTCCGTCGAGGGCCGAGGACACTCGCCCTGGTTGAACGACCGTTCGCTCACCGCCGAGGAACGGGAGGCGATCGTGACGTGGGCCCGGAACGGACGTCCGAGCGGGGAGCCCGGTCGTCATCCACGGCGGGTCGCTGCCGAACGACCCCGTCTCGGGGCGGCCGCCGAGTGGACCATCGGAACGCCGGACCTGATCATTCCGATTCCGGAGAAGATCGCGATTCCGGCCGAGGGCTATCTGGACTACGTCAACATCGCCATCGATCCGGGTTTCGACGAGGATCGGTGGGTCGAGGCCTGGGAGTTGATCCCGACGGCCCTCGATGCGGTCCACCACGTCCTGGTCTTCATGAAGGAGCCCGGCCGCCGGCTCGATCAGGGGGGATACCTCGCGGCCTACGTCCCCGGCTACCGATCGATCGACTACGGCGATCCCCGCGTCGCGCGAGGACGGTCGATCGCCAAGCGCATCCCCGCCGGTTCGAAAATCGTCTTCCAGCTGCACTACACGCCGAACGGCCTCGCCACCAGTGATCGCACCCGTCTGGGGCTTCGTTTCGCCGATCGTCCGCCCGAGATCGAGGTCGTGACCGCCAGTGCGTCGAATCGTCGCTTCAAGATCCCCCCGGGAGCGCCGGCCCATCCCGTCGAGGCCGTCGTGACGCTGCCCCGGGATGTCGAGATCCTGACCCTGTTGCCGCACATGCATCTGCGCGGACGTTCGTTCCGATACGAACTCGAGTCGCCCGAAGGGGTCCGGTCGACGATGCTCGACGTGCCGCGGTACGACTTCAACTGGCAGTTGAACTACGTCTATCGGGAGCCGCTCGCCATCGAACGAGGTTCGAGGATCATCGCCTCCGCGACCTTCGACAACTCCGAAGGCAATCCCGCGAATCCCGATCCGACGGACACGGTGCGATGGGGCGATCAGACCTACGAGGAGATGATGATCGGCTACTTCGAATTCCTGTTGCCGACCGAAGATGGGGCGTCGACGGCCGGGAATCTGTCGGCTGAGGGGATCTTCGCGCTTCTGGATCGCAACCGGGACGGCGAGCTCAGCCGTCGGGAATGCCCGAAGGAGTACCGGGGGTTCTTCAAGCGGATCGACACCGATGGGAACGACCGCGTCACGCTCGAGGAGATGGAACGGGGGCTCCGGCGTCAGCGGGGCGAGTGAGCGGGGGGCCGGGCATGCGGGCCGCCGCAAGTCTTCGGTCCTCAGGCCGAACCCACGGTGGTGATCAGGCACACGGGCCCCATTCCACCATCAGAAGTCCCAGGTCCTGGGCATCGACGACACCATCATCGTTGAGGTCGGCGGCGCTTCCTGCATCGCCCCAGAGGGCGAGCATGGCGCCCGTGTCCGCCGCGTCGACCAGACCATCGCCGTTCAAGTCGGCGGGGCAGGCCGGTGCCTGGTTGACGGTGATGGTGACGTTGTCGATCCGCAGGTCGAAGTCGGTGAGCCCGAAGACGAGCCCCGGCTGGCCGGTGGTGAACACGATCGAGTCGGCGCCGGCCAGNACGTCCGCAAAGGTGCGGTCCGCCGGAAGTCCCGGTTCGAAGGTCCGGGGGTCCTCGGCGCCGGTGCCTCCCCAGCCTTCCGGGAGTTCGACGGCAGCGGNATTCTCNACCTGCACCGACCACGTCGTCCAGTCGCCCTCGCCGACCCAGGCGAAGAGGTACCAGACCGAGACCCAGGCGTATCCCGGCGGGGGGTCGTCGTGGTCGCGGATCTCGACCAGCCAGGGTCTGGTGACGTCGCTTCCGGCGAAGGCGATGGACTCGGCCTTCAGATCCACGGAAAGCGTGAAGTTCTCGAGCGCGGAGAAGTCCCGCACGAATTCAGGGTTCGACGAGTTTCGGAAACCGACGAAGAAGTCGCTGAAGTCCGTGCGCAGGTTCCGACCGGGGTTGCCGCCGGTCGGATCGACGGTGGTGGCGCCGCCCGGACCGCTGGGACCCGACCAACCCGCGCAGGTGGTTCCGGCGCAACCTTCGAAGTCCACGACGGTGGTGTCGCTGGCGGGTGCCGCGGCGGNGATGATCGCGAGCGAGACGAAAACGATGGTCGAGCAACGCATTGAAAACTCCTTCGGACCCACGGTAGCACGGGGTAGGTTCGTCTCCAATGTTCGAAGCGGGGAGCGCGAGGAATCAAGAGCCGTCTCAACGCATCCATACGAGGGTTTTCGGACCCGCGTGGCAGGCGAACACGCTGGCTCGCTCGTTGGAAGTTGCGGATCCGTAACGAGACTCATACAGATCCGGAAGGTCGCCGATATTACGAGGAGCTGCGTTCGCACGTTGCAGAAGTTCGAGGCGAATCAACCATTCTCTTGCGCCTTGATGGCGAAGAAAGTCGACTGATGGTGATGCGAATGAACCCACTCGACGCGTGCGATACCGATCCTCAGGCCAAACGGGAGATGAGGTCGGGTGAGCGGATCGCCGAAGCTCTCGTCCTCGTGGCCGTCGGCCTTGCCTGGTTGGATTATCTACCGCGTGCGTTCGCGCTGCGGCTTTATCCCTCCGACTTGATCGATCCGCTTCCGCTGGCGTCCTTTTGGCCATCAGACCACGTCGGCACCGTCGGTGTGGTCTGTTTCTGGTTCACGGGCGGCTCGCTGCTTTTTGCATGGGCACACCCTCGCTGGATCGTGGCCGCCGCCGCGTTGAGTTTCACCATCTTCCTCAGCATCTTCTGGTCGTGGTTTCCCAAGGCATCCCATGGGGCGAATCTTCCCGTGCTCGCGCTCTGGGCGCTGGGAGTCCACCGGATCGGCGGCCGTTCCATGCCCGGAGTCTTCGTGCTCTCGGTGCAGCTGATGCTCGGCTTGATGTTCACGACCGCGGCCGGATGGAAATGGCTCGACAGCGGGTTTTACTGGACCGACGGAATTCAGATGCAGCGCCGCCTGTTCCTCGATCTGGCACACACCGGTCGGCCGCCGACGTGGCTGGGCGCCACCCTGCTGTGGTCGCCGGCCATCGGGAGGATCGCGGGGGTGATCGAACTGGTCGCGCAGTCGCTGGCGTTGCCGGTGGTTCTCCTGGCGATGTGGCGTCCTCGTTGGAGGTTGATCGCCACGGCTCCGGCGTTGGTGGCGGCGGTGGGCGTGCATCTCGGCGTGGGGATCTACAATCTGCAATTCATACCACTCGCGCTGGTGATGTTGATCCAGCCGAGCCGGCCGATCCTTCGGCGGCCTCAGGGATTCGAGGCCGCGGCGCTCGCGACGATCGTGGTCGTCGTTGCGGTCGTAGCCGCCCTGCCACGTTCGTTACCCAAGCGTGATTTCTACCCCTTCGNGGACTATCCGATGTTCTCATCTCCCGAGATGCCGACGGAGGCGAGGCGTCTTCGGGTGCCGGGGATGGACGAACTGGATTTCGTGCAGTTGGAGTTCTTCTTTCTGCCGACCGGGTGGGAGCGACTTTCGCAGCGTACGAAGCGGATGGCGTCGGCACATGGTCTCGATTCGACACTGCTCGAGGAGGTGACGTACCACTTCAGTGACTTCATCGCCGATCCTCGTTCACTTCGAATCGGACGGTAATCGCGTCTGCGGCGGAGATACCACCGTGCGCTCGGTGGAGCATGGGGTTCGACAAGTCCGTTCNTATCGCATNGGGGAGCGGGCGTGAAAGGCCGAATTCGAACGCAAAGCCCGCCCCGAACGACGGTGGTCGTTCGGGGCGGGATGATTTTCGAGACGCGGGGTTGTTCGCGTGATCAGGTGACGGTGCGTCGTCTCAGGGACCGGGGCAGGGGCCCCAGTTGCCGAGCATGATCCCGAGGTCCGAGGAGTCCACCACGCCATCCTCGTTCAGGTCGGCGTCGTGGTTGGTCGGCCCCCAGCAGGCCACGAGGAACCCCAGATCCGCGGAGTTCACCTCGCCGTCGTCGTTGACGTCGCCCACGCATGGTGGCGTCGAGAGGGTGATTTCGAGGGTCGGGGCGACGCTCCGGGTGTTCCTGATGTAGGACGCGTACTCACCGCCCATGGTCAGCCGGACGACCATGAATCGATCCCGGTCGGGGTCGTTGAACTGGCCGGGTGGAAGGCTGATCGAGAAGTATGAGGAGGGGGTCCAGTTGATGTTGGTGTAACCGCCGTTGAACACGTTGAACATCGAGGGCCCGACTTCTCCGTAGGGGAGGAATGCGACATGGGCGGTGCCTCCACCGCTGCGGGGGGAGCTCCTACTCCCGGTCAGTCGCACGGATTCGATCGTCGCGTCCTCGGGAATCGACGACAGGTCGAAGGTCAGGAACGGTGCGTTGCGGGAGCCCATGCAGTAGCCGCCCAATGTGGTGCAGCCCTTCTTGGCGAGCGACGACGCGTTGATGGAAGTCATCGAGTGGTTCGANCAGCAGTTCGGGATGGTGCCGGAGCTCACTTGCACCNCGGCCTGGTATCGGGGGACCTCGATCACGACGTCACCCGCGACGGCTGGAATCACCAGCAGCCCGAGGGACGAAAGGAGAACGGCTTGAAGGCTGAAGTTTCGCTGGCTCATGGTGACGCTCCTGGGAGTTGAGAACCCCGGACCGGTGCGTTGACGCAACGATAGTTTACCAAAAGCACTGAGTGCATTCAGGGTAATTGTATCTACATACTCAAAGCGTCTTCCAAGGGTCGTTAATGAGGGTTTTTCGGGCCGCATGTACGCTGGAATCACGGCTTCATTCTGAAATCCGACCATGCTGGCGACCGAGATCAAACCTTCATTGATCCTGAATGCACCGGCAGAACGAGGTTCCGACGCGGGCCGAATCCGCCGAAGGGAAGCGGTCCGCCGGCGCCGTTCGTCAGGGGGAGCACAGTTCCTGCGAACACCGTTCAACACCAGTGATCAAGCCAGCGATCAGGCCAATGAGCAAGTCAGGAACGAAGATGAAACCGCCGGTACGAAACGCCGGTGCACCGAGCATTCCTCGCGAACGATCGTCTAGGCAAGTCGGTGGTGTCGCTCGGCGGGTTCGTGAATGGAGTTCGCGGGGATGAATTCTGCGCGAGCCGAGTCAGGGTGAAAACGTGATACCGTCTGCGGAACGTCACCTCTTTGGAGAAAGCCCGTGATCGATCATCTGCTTTTCGTCTACGCCTTCAATCTTCGTCACGCTCGTCACCTGGTCGAAGGCCTCACGCCGGAGCAGGGCGTCGCCCAGCCCGGCGGACTCGTCAACCATGTCGCGTGGTCGATCGGTCACCTCGCCCTCACCTCGGACGTCGTCGCGATGGAACTCGGGCAGGCGCAGGTGTTTCCGCCCGAGTGGATGGAGCGGTTCTTCCCCGGGATGCCGATCACGGGCGACGTCGACGCCTACCCGCCGCTCGCCGACCTGCTCGCGCAACTGGAAATCTCCCACACCCGCCTCTCGACCCTGATCCCGACCCTGTCGGCGGAGGACCTGGAGGTCGAGCCGAAGATGGACCTCGTCCGTCGGCGTTTCGCCCGCGTGGGGCAGTTCGCGACCTACGCCATGACGGCGCACGAGGGCGTGCACCTCGGACAGGTCGCCGACATTCGGCGGGCGCTCGGACTCGTGAACACGGATCTCTGAACCAACCTCAATTCGGGATCGCGGACCCGCGGTCCGGTTCACGACGCCATCGACCTGCTCGACCTGCTCGACCTGCTCCACCTGATCGATGAGTCCGGACCGATCACGACGGCGTGATGGGCTTCGACCTCACGGAGCACGAAAGAGGCCATGCCCTTTCGGTTCGGTGGGGACGCGGGTCCGCTTTGGGGTGAAATCGATCAGGTGATCGACACGTTGAAAAGCCCTTGCCGGGGATCGGCGGGCGGATCGCCCTTGGATTCCCCGCTGATTCCAGCCTTGAAGCGAGGTGATCGACCTCCCTTCCGGTAGTCTTGGCACCTGCGGTCAGGGGGCCGGCCTCGTGAACCGGCGCCTGCTTGGATGGCACCTGGGGGAACACGCCGATGATGCTTCTTCCGGTCGGGCTTCTGCTGCTGATCACCGCGACCCATGTCCTGCTGAGATGGGTGGCCGGGCGGCTGAGGGTGCCACGCGAGTCGTGCCCCGGGTGTGGCCACCCCGTGCATGGCCTGGTGGAGCCGCGGTGTCCTGAATGTGGCGGCAACCTTGGGGCCGGCGTCGTCGGCGCCGGAAGGAGCCGGCCCCGGCATGGTCTCTGGCTGGGCGTGGTCACCCTTGTCCTGGCGGTGATCGTGCCTGCGGTCTCGCTGGGCGTGTTCAACGCGAACTGGACGGCCATCTTGCACTGGGCGGGGTTGATTCAACGGGCGGTCGAGTTGGACCGCGTGGTCACGGTCGGCATCGACCAGTCGAATCGGATGTCGGTGGCGAGTACCGCGAGTTTCGTGACGCGGAACGGCTCGAACGCGACCGGCGAGGTCGAGGTCACCTTGCGGTCGGATGAACAGGAGCTCGCGGCCTGGGCAGGGACCGGTCCGGTCGTGGGGCCGAACAGCAGCGACGTCATCGTCGATGGGATGGAAGCGGTGGAAGCCCTTCGCCTGCAGATCCCCCCGAACAGTGATTCGCGGTTCGCCCCGATCCTCCATGACCCGGACGACGCCTTGATTCTCGCGCGGACCATCACCAACTATGCCGGTCCCAACGGTGGCGTCTCGTCGAGCGTCGAAGACAGTCGAGGCCGGTCGATGTTCAATGGTGGCATCTCCGCCACCAGCAACAACCGGATGGGACTGGTCTGGCCCTCGGCGATCTGGTTCGCCCCGGCCTACGTGATCTCCGGCNTGATCTTCCTGGCGTACCTCTGGCTCGGGGTGCGGATCCTCCGGGAACGTGGCCGTCTGCAGCCCTTCAAGCCACACGTCGACGAGGTGTGACGTCGTCGATGCGGAATGCAGGTCCGGCCCCGGGCGGCGGTTCGTGCATCGCGGCGAGTCCTTCGATCACCGCACCGTGGGCTTGAACGGTGATGGCGTTGCCCGTGGTGTCGGCCTCGCACCCTTCCTGAAGTCGTACGGGCCGTGCGAATGATCTTGCAAAGCGGTTGACGGGTACGATGATGGAGTACATCGCCCTTCGAGGGCATCGACTTCGATCACCCGAGACCCGCGATGAATCAACCGTACACCGTCGCTTCGATCCTGCTCGCAGCCAGTGTCGTGCCAGCATCCGCTTCAGCCCCTCCGATCACGATCGAGGGGCGCTTCGACGACTGGTCCGATCGGCCGGTGACGCAGGCCGATCCGCGGGGTGATGGCGGGCTCGACATCACGAGCCTCAAGCTCGGCGACGAACCCGACTGGTTCCAGTTCCTGATCGAGAGTCCGGTGGACTTCGACCTCTCGGAGGGCAACGAGCTCGTCCTCCTGATCGACACCGACGACGATGCCTCCACCGGTCTTCAGGCCGAAGGCATCGGGGCGGAGATCCGCTTCGTCTTCGGAGAAAGGGAAGGGCGGTTCTACCCGAGCCCCACCTCGAACCCCCAGTCGGGAACCCAGATCTGGCACGGCGATCTCGCGCTCCAGGGGGCGCCCACCGTCACCTCGAGCCGTTTCGAAGTGGCCCTCGCCCGGAATGCGACGGTCGGCGGCGAGGCGGTCTTCACCGGCGAGACCATCGCACTGGTGTTCGTCGATGGCGGCGGAGAACGCGTCCCTGATTCCGGATCGATCCAACACGTCTTCGATCTGGCGGATCCTCCAACCGCCCGAGACGTCCCGCTCGACAAGGAACGCGTCGAGGACGTGCGCCTGATCAGCTGGAACGTCCTCAACGACAATCCCTGGGACGCCTCGGAGTCGGGGAAGTTCGCGCGGATGATCCAGGCGATCGAGCCGGACATCCTGAACCTTCAGGAGATCTACGACCACTCCCCGAACCAGACCCGTAATCGTTTCGTCGGCTGGATGGGCGGGAGTTCGAAGGACTGGTACGTGGCCGGCAACAACGACTGCAAGACGATCTCCCGCTACCCGATCCTGCACAGCGAACCATTGAGCGGCAATCTGGTCGTCCTCGTCGACACCACCGACGTCCTCGGACGGCCGCTTCTGATCTTCAACGCCCATACCCCCTGCTGCGGCAACGACGATGGGCGGCAGTGGGAGATCGATGAGATGCTTCAGTTCCTCGGCCGGGTGCGGGCGGGGAATCACGACGACATCCCGAGCGACGTCGCGGTCCAGATCGCCGGCGATCTCA